>DFBQ01000209.1:7500-16598 GCA_002367355.1 Deltaproteobacteria bacterium UBA3076
TTACGGGTCCTTAGGGGCTGTCTTTGGAATTACTCGTACCACTTTTCTCTTCGCTATCAGAAGGCGGCGATTTACTGTAATCTTTCTCCTGCTCTTTTGTTTGAATATCGTTCTTGCCGGCTTCAGGTCCATTTCCCGTTTTCCGCTCTGACAATAAATCTCCATCGACCGGATCGGACCGGCCGGATTCCGATCGTGCCTCTGTCCCCTGTTTTATGTCTTTCTCTAAGGACTCGATATCAAGCTGGCTTTTAAGTTCCTCTGAAGCCCTTTTTAATTTCCCCATATAGCGCGCGATTTGTCTGGCAAGCTGAGGAAGCCTGTCCGGCCCGAGCACTATCAGGGCCAATGCCAAAATCAAGAGCAACTCAGGGAGTCCTATACCAAACATCAACTATTCCTAAAGAACCTCTTGTTCCTGCTGCCCAGCAGACAGAGTAATTCATAACTAATAGTACCACCCCACCGTGCCAGATCTTCAGCCGTAATAATTTCGTCTCCCTGCTTTCCCAGAAGCACGGCTTCCTCGCCGGGGGTTACTCCATCTATCATGGAAACATCTACCATAAAGGCCTTCATGCAGATACTCCCAACCACCGGACAACGCCTGCCTCTGATAAGGACTGATGACCTGTTGGACATGGACCGCAAGTATCCGTCGTCATAACCTACGGGTACTATAGCTATCATAGAAGGTCTTTTGGTGCAAAAACTGTGACCGTAGCTCACCGGTGATCCTTCAGCCAGATTGCGAATAGATACGATTTCGCTGCGAAAGCTCATAACGGGTCGCAGTTCAATGCCTTTTTGACTTTGAAGCCCGGGATAGGAACCATAAATGGCCAGTCCCGGCCGGACCAGATCATAGTGGGCAGAGGGAAAATGGATCAGACCTGCCGAATTGGCCAGATGAACAGTTAGAGGTTTCCATCCCATGCCTTTTACCTGATCTAAAACTAATGCAAATTTATCGAGCTGGACCGTGTTAAACGGATCAAGAGGATCATCGGCAGACGATAAATGAGAATACAGACCTTCAAAGCACAGATGTGGCCATTGACGCAGTTCCTTAACAATCTTATAGAGTTCATCCGGCGAAAACCCCAGGCGTCCCATACCAGTATCCACCTTGAGATGCACTCTGCAGGTTTTATCCCTCACAGCAACAATACGCTCAAGAGTATTCAGGGAAGAAACGTCGGTTACACCTGGAATAAGGTCAAGGGCCACGACCTCTTTTCCCGCCCCGGGAGGCAATCCCGATATGAACAAGATAGGAGCTGTTATACCTCCTTTTCTCAGAGAAACTGCCTCTTCAACCTCTGACACACCAAATCCCCATACACCGGCCGATTCAAGCACCTGGCCGACCTCTACCAGCCCGTGGCCATAAGCGTCGGATTTTAGCACTGCCATGATACGGGCCCCCGTGTTTTTCAGAAGCCCATCAAGGACATTGAAATTATGGCGTACGGCCATAAGGTCTATTTCTATTCGGTTAAGGTCTGTGTAGGACATAAGTTATCTTTAATGTTGCATTAATAAAGACAGCAATACTTGAACTGTTCAATTAAGATTTATATATACTTGAGTTTTCGAAAAATAGTTGAAGAACCAAGTAAGCAATTGGCACATTTATTGCCGTTAAACCTTCACCACGTCATTCCCGCGAAGGACTCTCCTTTTTGGCACCGGTGAAATTTTCAAATGACGAAAGGGTTTTCGATAAGGATGCCTTCGATCTTCTGGCCATGGTTCAAATCTTCGGTGAGGATTTTGTATACTTTTGCTCGACAGGCCGCTGCTATGATCNNTGGCTTGATATGAAGGATGCCATTTATTGCTATTAAACCTTCATCACGTCATTCCCGTTAAAGTCGGAATGACAGGCACTCATACCCAATCGTCATTCCCGCGAAGGCGGGAATCCAGTGACTGTTGCCCGGACTTATTGAGAAGTTACGATTTGACCCTCAAATCATGCTCAACCTAACCGTGGCGCAGTCATCGAGCCTATTACCTCTTCTTGTACCAGTTCCCACACTTCCCGTTTCAGCTCTATGAATCGGTCGGTGAGCTGCATATCAAGTATTCGGGGCCGCGGCAGATCGTTTTTATAAATGGCCTTAACGCGCCCAGGCCTGGCGGACATCACCACCAAACGGTCACTCAGAATTAAGGCTTCGTCAATAGAATGAGTAATAAACAGTACGGTCTTTTGAGACTTGTGGACTATATGTAATAGTTCCTGTTGCATGATCTGCCGAGTCATCGCATCGAGGGCAGCAAAAGGCTCGTCACACAACAACACATCCGGTTCGTTGGCAAGCACCCGGCTCAGGGCCACCCGCTGCTGCATGCCGCCTGAGAGTTCTCCCGGATAAGCGTTTTCAAAGCCTTCCAGACCCACCATCGCAATCCAGCGGTGGGCCTGTTCATGTCGCCGCTTGGTTGATACCCCTTTGAGTCGTGGGCCAAAGGCGACATTCTCCAAGACAGTCATCCAGGGAAACAGGGCATAGTTTTGGAAGATCATACCACAGCGCGGCTCCACTCCCTGGATTTCTTTGCCTTCGAGCAAAACCCGTCCCCGTGTCGGCGGAATAAACCCGGCAACGATATTGAGAAACGTACTCTTGCCACAACCTGAGGCACCAACAATGCAGACAACTTCACCCTTGTGGACATCCAAAGAAAAAATTTCCAAAGCGCTGAGAATGCCTTTGCGTGTCGGAAAGATCTTGCTTACGTCTTGTGCCTGGATAACGGCTTCAGTCATGATCGCGTGGCTCCCCGTTGCCAAGGTAAAAGAATATGCTCGATCCAGCGGAACAGGATATCCAAAATGAGAA
This sequence comes from Deltaproteobacteria bacterium UBA3076, assembly GCA_002367355.1. Taxonomy (GTDB): domain Bacteria; phylum Desulfobacterota; class Dissulfuribacteria; order Dissulfuribacterales; family UBA3076; genus UBA3076. The sequence goes on from DFBQ01000209.1 coordinate 10,353, forward strand.
CAGTGAGACTGATCGATAACATGCCCACCAGCACCTGACCCGTATCGGACCATTCTTTGGCCGTCCAGATGCGGAATCCCAGACCGCTATTGGCGCCTACCATCTCGGCAGAAATGACGCAGGTCCAGGCTATGGCCAACACCACTTTTAGACCGCTGAGAATGTTCGGCAGGGCGGCCGGTAACATGACATGACGTATGGTTTGCAGCCTTGAAGCACCTAAGTTGCGGGCTGCTATGATGAGTATCTCATCCACGCGCACAGTGGCATCAGTGGTGTAGACCAGCACCGAGGCAAAACTACCCATGAAGACGATGGCGTATTTCTGCTGTTCATCGATGCCTAACCACAGCATAGACAAGGGTATCCAACTTAGAGCAGGAAGGGGACGGATAATAGAAACCACGGGATTGAGTGCCGCCCTTACCCAATGACTCATCCCCATGGCTAAACCAAGTGGCACTCCGACCAGGGCGCTGAGCGCAAACCCGGTGAGTACTCGTGTTGCACTCATTTTGATATCGTGAGCCAGCACTGCTTCCGGACCTGTCGCCATTTGAAGCATACGTCGGAGTATGTCGCTAGGCGCCGGCAAAAAGTATGGGTCGATCACCCCCAGACGTACCAGCGCTTCCCAGCTACCAACAAATACCAGCAGCCCCAGCGCGCCGATGACCGTGGTCTGCCAGAGACCAAGTTCCCTGTTATCCATCTGGTGGCGGCCTTGATGTACTGTCCCTTGATCCCATATCCGGTGTGCGTAATAGGTCTAGATTTACCCAGTCGCGGAATTTAGGTTTTACCGGTATGGCATGCATCTGATCGTGCAAAATATCCAAGATATACTCCACTTGAGCAAAGATGCCTCGATCATTCATCACGCGATATTGTTCCTTAATCCCGTACCAAACAAATTTCTCGAGGTTGGTGCCTATCAACGCCCTATCTTGCTGAATATATCGGCCGCGGGCAACGTCTGTCGCTTTCTCAGGGTGGTGTTTCACCCATTCCAGGGCCTCGAAATAAGCCTTCAGGAAATTTTGGGCACGCAAAGGATCGGCATCCGCCCAGTCTTTCCCAAGGATCAATACATCCGGACCTGTCATGGTCCCAAAACGTTGGTAGACCTCAGTATCTGTATCCATGCCCAACACGGTAGCTCCGGGGACTGCAGCGAGTTGAGAAAAACCGGGTTCCCAGATAAGCGCTGCATCCACGTTCCCTGCACGAAAAACCGCGGGGACATCACCCACCTCCAGATTAACGAGACGAACATCCTGACCAGGATTGAGTCCGTGCTGTTTCAGAAGCATGCGGCAGGTGAGCTCCACAGATGAACCGAAAGGAAAACCGATGCACTTGCCCCTAAGCTGGTCAAAACGTTCAATGCCAGGGCGGGCCACTAACCCTTCAAAGCCTGGGGCGATATCCTGATTGCCTACCCAATAGAAACGCCGATTACCATGCGCCATCGCGCTCAGCATGGCGATCTCGCCTAAACTGGCAAACTGCGCCTCTCCAGAAGAAATGGCATTGAGACGATCCATACTTTTACCGATGAACCGCCACTCCACCTGAAACCCGTATTTTATGAAAATGCCGCGTTCAATTCCGACCCATACAGGCACATGCCCATACCACTGGGAACCGACAGCGACCACACGGAATAGTCCTCCCTGAGTTTGCTCATCGGTCTGCGAGCTGCAAGCAGATATCTGGATGAGTAACAAGATGGCGACAAATCGTAATAAGGCGGATGAAGCCACATTCAACATTGAACATATCCTTTTTTACCCCTCTCCCCTTTGAGGGAAGAGATGTGAGGGGTGATCCGAGAAACCATCTTAAGCACAGCATCAGTTTCATTCAAGACCTGATTGTTCGGTCAGTTGCAATCTTCGACATTTCTCCCGGATTTCCGCCCTCAAACTGAAAATGTGAATAATCGCCTAATCTTGGTGGCCGGCGAACGGAAAGCTCACCTGCCATCAACACTGCGGAGCAAGACGTTCCGAAAGCACAAGCTTGGATGCGGTGCACGGCCTTTCAAGGAGCGCCGCGCTGTTGGGCGTCATTATGTTGCCCCCTTTGTTAGCCCATTTGGACGATTAGAGTGAAAAAGCGCTTTTTTCAATAGCAAAGGGAAAAAGTAGGAACTGTAGAAACTTTTTTCTCCTCTCTTACAAAAACTTTTTTCTCTTTTCAGCTTCTGCCTCAAATAAAACCTAAAAAAGCCTTATTTTAGGCCAAAAAAACACGAATGTCAGGTGGCACGTCTGATGCAATACTATATGACAAATTCACAATACAACCATTACAACTTGCATAAAAGAAGGAGGCAAGTATGAAACACCTTAAATTAACATTTTTAACAGTACTTTGTATGGGAATTGTAATGTTTTTGGCTGGCCCGGTCTGTGCAGCGGTGACAGGTGAATGCAGTAACTGTCATACAATGCACAATAGTCAGAATGGCAATCACATGATGATAAACGTTGACATAGACGGTACCAGCGGGGGTTCTCATGGTGGGGGATATCCAAGTCTGACAAGAGGAAGCTGCGTAGGTTGTCATACCGGACCTAATACTGCTGGTAGTACTCATCCATATGTCTATGATACAGGTGCTGTAAACTATGGCTTTGATACTTTGGCTGGTGGCAACTTTAAGTGGGTTGTTACTGATGATGCTAAAGGTCACAATGTAAAAGGAATCCCCGGTATGAGTGCTGATACTCTTTTAGTGGCGCCTGGTGATGGTGGCCTTGCTGCGGGTTGCACCAGTAGTTGCCATAGTACCCTGTTTGCACCGGTAGATGGTGCTGCACTCAATACTGGATGCGAAGGCTGTCACCTTGAGCCTAAGCATCATGCCCCTCGACAGCTTGCGGGTACTCCTGCTTTAAAGGCAAACGGTTACTTTAGATTCCTTTCCGGACATGATACCGGATCAGGTTCCGGTGTTGAAGGCATTGAAGATGACGATTGGCAGTTCACGAATGATATGGGAGATCATAATGAGTACCTTGGAAATGCAGTTGACACCCATGCCGCAACTAATACAAGAGGATTTGCCGCGAATGGGAATACTATGACTGGTTTTTGTACCGGTTGCCATGGTACATTCCATACCCAGTTAGACGGTAACGCTAACTGGATTCGACATCCGTCTGATGCAGTCCTACCAAGTACTGGAGAATATGCAAACTATACTACTTACGATCCGGATGTTCCTGTAGCACGGCCTGACTTGACTACTATTCCCGAAGGCGGTATTGGAGTAGCTGCTGGCACTGATATGGTAATGTGTCTTTCCTGCCACAGAGCACACGGTAGTCCTTATGATGATATGCTTCGTTGGGATTATTCCGGCATGGTCGCTGGTAACGGTGGTAGTTTCTCTGGCACCGGTTGTTTCACGTGCCATTCCGAGAAAGATTAACTCGTCGATAGCCTAACCTAATAATTATAGACTTCCGCTACCAGGGTTTGACTCTGGTAGCGGAATATTTTGTTACACTATTTCAAGCCGTTTTTATGACTCACAGACACCTCTTTTTTACACATCACATAATGGAGAACCCTCCCCATTTTTCACCGCATTCATCACCACCAGAGGTGATGGTTTCACGGTAAATTAAGCAGATTGATCAAGGTACCACTTGTAAGTCAGTCTGAGTCCTGCAGTTAAAGTTGTTCCGGCCTTCCATCCGAGATTGGTCAGTTTTGAGACATCGAGTAATTTTCGCTGGGTACCATCCGGTCTTGTCTGATCCCAAACAACTTCGCCTTCATAGCCAACGATTTTTTTTATAGTCTCAGCCAGCTTCCTGATTGTTATCTCTTTACCGGTCCCAACATTGATGTGAGATAGCATCGGCTGTGTTTGACTATCATAAACGCTGTCATCGAGCGCCATTGTGAAAATACAGGCAGAGGCCAGATCATCTACATGCAGGAACTCGCGGCGAGGACTGCCGCTTCCCCACAAAATAACCTGTGGGGATTGTCCGGGATTTGAGTTCTGAGACGCAAAGCCAAGAGCGACACGGATGTCTTCCGGAATGGGACCATAGCGAGATTCGTTTTTTTTGATGCCTTCCCAGTCGGCCCGGGCAGCCAGTTTTGCCAGATGAAATTTACGTATTAGGGCGGGAAGCACATGGGAATTCTCCAAATCGAAATTGTCATTTGGGCCATACAGATTTGTCGGCATAACTGAGCGGTACATAGTCCCATACTGGCGATTATAGGACTCGCAGAGCTTGATGCCGGCGATTTTCGCAATGGCATATGGCTCATTTGTCGGCTCAAGCCGGCCGGTAAGAATACATTCCTCTTTCATTGGCTGCGGGGCATGTTTGGGATAGATACAGGATGATCCCAGGAGTAAAAGCCCTTTGGCCCCTGCCTTCCACGCAGAGTGAAGGACATTTGTCTGGATGACCAGGTTATTGTATATAAATTCCGCAGGATAGATATTGTTAGCCTGTATGCCGCCCACCTTCGCTGCGGCAAGGAAAACGTATTCAGGCCGCTCCACATCAAAGAATTCTTCGACTTTCTCCTGCCTTGTCAGGTCCAGTTCCTGATGGGTCCTATAGACAAGATTTCCGTATCCCAATTCTCCTAATTTTCGAAGGATAGCCGAGCCTACTAAACCCCTGTGACCTGAAACATATATTTTGGAAGCCTTGTTCATAGTTCTGATTCGTTTATATCTCTAATCAAATTGATTGTAAGTGCGAAAGCCTGCTTTTTTACATAACCGGTCTTTTTCTGCCTCTTTCAGGTCCTCTCGCACCATCATCTTAATCAGCTCATCAAGAGATACCGTTGGCTCCCACCCCAATTTTGAACGGGCCTTTGCGGGATCGCCCAGGAGAAAATCCACTTCAGTGGGCCTGAAATAACCCCGATCAATCTTCACAAGGATCTTCCCGGCTTCACTGTCTTTGCCTGTCTCGTCGGCCCCACTTCCTTCCCACACAATTTTTATTCCTATCTCTCCAAAGGCCTTTTCAACGAACTCCCTCACCGAATGGGATTCACCAGTGGCAATAACATAGTCTTCAGGTTCTTCTTGCTGCAATACCAGCCACATGGCCTTTACATAATCCCCGGCATAACCCCAGTCCCTCTTGGCATCCAGGTTACCCAAGTACAGTCTTTCCTGAAGGCCCAGCTTGATGCGTGCAACCGCCCTTGTGATCTTGCGGGTTACAAAGGTTTCACCTCTTATTGGAGATTCATGGTTAAAAAGGATCCCATTGCAGGCGAACATCTTATACGCTTCGCGGTAGTTGACTGTGATCCAGTATCCATAGAGTTTGGCAACTGCATAAGGGCTGCGCGGATAAAAAGGCGTGGTCTCTCGCTGTGGTATCTCCCGGGCCTTTCCAAAAAGTTCGCTTGTAGATGCCTGATAAAATCGCGTCTTCTCCTCCATTTTCAGAATTCTGATAGCCTCAAGGAGGCGCAAGGTCCCTAGTGCATCCCCATTGGCAGTATATTCAGGTGTTTCAAAAGAGACCTTGACATGACTCTGGGCCGCCAGGTTATAGATCTCATCAGGCTGAATTTCCTGGATTATACGGATCAGGTTCGTAGCGTCCGTGAGATCTCCGTAATGCATGAAAAAACGGACATCCTTTTCGTGAGGATCTTTATAAAGATGATCCACACGAACAGTGTTGAACGATGAAGACCTGCGTTTAATACCATGTACCTCGTAACCCTTTTCTAATAAAAATTCTGCCAGATAGGCGCCATCCTGACCTGTAATGCCTGTAATCAAGGCGCTTTTCATAATGATATATCTCCTTCCTATTGTTCAATATAGTAATGTTTATGGTAACATCAAGGCCGGTATTATTGTTAAAACTGATAATCTTGCTACCCGGAGAACTAATGATAGTCTGGTTTTTTTAATATGTGCGGAAATGGCAACTTCTCAATAAGTCCGGGCAAATCATATTTTGCGACTATTCACTGGATTCCCGCCTTCGCGGGAATGACGATTGGGTGTGAGCGCCTGTCATTCCCGCGAAGGCGGGAATCCAGTGACTGGTACCCGGACTTATTGAGAAGTTACACATTTTGGCAAGCAAGCAGAATGGCACATTATATACCGGTGTAACTTCCAATTTAGTGAAAAGAATTGGGGAGCATGGCACTTGGCCCGAGACCTAATGCAAGGTGGCCATGATCATCGTTTCGGCCAGTAGTATCATCGAACAATCTGTA
>DFBQ01000027.1:0-961 GCA_002367355.1 Deltaproteobacteria bacterium UBA3076
AGGCGCTACTTTTGCTTCTTTTTTTTTGACTTTTTTGATAGTTGGTTTTGGTTTAGCAGCCTTTGGCGAAGGCAGGTCAACTGTCTCAAAGAGTTTTACAGTATATACCGGGGGCATTGGTCGAGATTTTTCCCATAAATTGGGCGCAACTATAGAGAGTACAGCCAGCGCAAGGTGTATCCCAATGGCCCCTATGAACGCAGACTTCCAATTCTCGTTAACCGGCCCTGCTATCCTTTTTGACATTCTTCTTTGACTCAGATCGTTTATGTGTAACTATTCAGGTTGAAGGTTGAAGGCTGAAGGATTTCAAGCATTTCGCAACGATCGAACAGAGATGAATCCTCTAAACTAATACTGCGATTTCGTCAGCCAACTCAAATGCCCGCAGTTTTGTGTGATCACACATGATTTGTCCCTACTATCCTTCTACCTTCAGTCTATCTACCTGAGTAGTTACGTTTATGTTTCGTTTTAGAAGGCTCCAGGGGCTCTGTCACCAGGCCCAGATCCTCTATGCCCGCCTCACGAATTGTGGCCATCACTCTGGCAACCGTCCCATAAGCAACGGCCCTGTCTGCTTTGAGAAGGACCTGTTGGGCCCGCCCCTCGTGCTTCATCTCGGCAAGGCGCCGTTTTAAAACTTCTTCGTCCACAGCGACTTTGTTGAAATAGATTTTCCCCTTATCATTAACCGTGATAACTATGTTTTTCTTTTTTTGGGGAAGGGACTTGGCCGTGGTCTTTGGGAGCTTGACGTCCAGTCCTTTGGTCATCATTGGCGCCGCGACCATGAAGATGATTAACAGCACTATGACCACGTCTACCAGGGGTGTCACGTTTATCTCGGACATATATCGCCGCTTACCGTTTCCCCGTCCTGAATTGTTAGCCATTTAGTCCTCTCTTATGGTTCCTGAGAAGTCCCCTTGCCATGAAGGAGTTGCCTTTCCACAGTATT
>DFBQ01000027.1:1002-21962 GCA_002367355.1 Deltaproteobacteria bacterium UBA3076
GCGGCTGCAAGGCCTGCGGCTGTAGCAACCAGGGCCTCTGAGATACCTGGGGCTACTGTAGCAAGACTTGCCGAGCCCTTGAGTCCAATACTGTGAAAACTTCTCATGATTCCCCACACAGTGCCAAAGAGGCCGATAAATGGGGCGGCATTTCCAGTAGTTGCCAGAAAGGGAAGTGTACGTTCCATAGCTGCCAACTCCTCCTGAATACCCTTGTTAAGGCTTCTTTCCAGGGTCTCAAGCCACACCCTCAGGCCAATAGCCGTGTCCCTGGGTTTAGGACATTTCTGAAGACGCTTCAACTCTTTATATCCTTCAAGAAATACTCCTGCCATAGGGGTCTCCGGCATTACCCTTGCGTGGCTGTATGCCTGAGTGAGGCTGGGACTTTCCCAAAAGAGCCTTTCAAAATCCTCATTCCCAAGTCTTGCCTGACGAAATCGCTTGATCTTTACCAGTATTACGGTCCAGCAAAGGATTGAAAAGACCGATAGCATTATGAGAACCATTTTGACCACAGGTCCTGCCCCGATCATCATGGTCCATACGTTCGCCGTTGTATCAACCTCCATATTTGATGTCCTCCAGACAAATAATCATTTGTTTAATGGTAACCGTTCACACTTCTTTATTCAAAAAGGGTCCACAGACTTCCCTTTCGTGTTTTCAATCTTTCGTGTTTTCGTGATAATTCTTTTTTATTAATCCCACGTCTATGTGCTCATGGACATGGGCCTTCCAGTGCCTTTTGTAAGTCCATGCCGGGCCTAAAGGAAAATGCCCCCTTTTTTTGTCCTTGTTCCAAAAGAAATTCCACTGCCTTTATACCCTCCTCGCCGAGATCCATGGTATATTGGTTTACATAGAGGTCTATGTGTTTTCTCATAACCTCGTAAGACATCTCCTGTGCATGCTCCATTACAAAATCCCAAACGGCCTCAGGGTTCTCAAAAGCTGACTTGATACTCATTCCAAGGGCAGCATCTATTGCCTGCAACAATTCAATGCCCATGGAACGTCTGGCGATGATTCCGCCCAGGGGAATCGGAAATCCGGTCTTTTCTTCCCACCAGGCCCCAAGATCCTGGATGCAAATTAGACCAAGGTCATGGTAAGTAAATCTGGTCTCATGTATGATTATCCCTCCATCCACCTCTCCCCCGGCAACCGCCTGGGCGATAAGGGCGAAGTTCATAGGCACCAGCTCTTTAACTCCTGGAGCGAAGAGCTTCAAAAGAAGTGCTGCAGTCGTATGTTCGCCGGGTATGGCAATTCTGTATTGCTCAAAACCCTGAGGGTCTAAGGGCGCTCTTGCAAGCAGCAAGGGCCCGCAGCCACGCCCCATGGCGCTACCTGACCTGAGGAGCATGTAGTCATCCAGGACATGCCCCAGTACATGAAAAGACACCTTGCTCACATCAATAGATCCGGCAAGGACCCTCTGATTCAGCTCTTCCACATCCGCCATCAAGGGTGATAGCTTATACTGTAAGGGCACTTTGTTGTGAAGCAGGGCATAGAAGATAAAGGTGTCGTTAGGGCAGGAAGAAAGCCCCAGGGTGATCCTGTTGTTGTTCCCGATATTTCCCATAATCAACAATAGCTATAGCCATTTGCAAAATATAAAGTTTTCCAAACAGCCAGCATTAATTCAACAAAACCCCAAGGACCTTTTCCAGGACTTTGGCTGTTGCATTCAGTGCCTGGTTCAACCTCCAGTTTTTTTTGTCAAGATCGCCCACCCAGTTGCTTATACCACGAAACTCAAGGAGAGGGACCTGATAGTAATCGCAGACCTTTGCGGCCGCGGCCCCTTCCATGTTTTCCGCGATAGATTTAAACCGTTCACGCAAGTCCCGGGCCCTCTCGCTGGTGCCTGTAACGCAGGAGACAGTGACCATCGGGCCGCAGCGAATGCCAAGCTTTTCCACAATATCCGACTTAATGATTTGGCCCCATCCGGGCTCAAGAGCAAACTCTGTCTGCGTTTCATCTCCCTCCAGGGAAATCGGCTCGATCCCCGAAGGACCTTGACGGCCTATGTCACCGTAGGCTTCGGAGCTTGCAAGGCATACATCCTCAAGCTCTACATCCGCCCACCGGTATGCCCCTGCCACACCAGCCAGTATTACTGTATATGGCGCACCTCTGCTCTCAATAAATTTTGTCAGCTCAAAAGAGGTGCTACCCGGTCCAAGGCCGCACACCAGGTGAGGGCACTTGTATCTGTGGGCAAGCGGGAGAAAAGAGTCCATTTCCCTTTTTGTGGGAGATACAATCAGAATCCGAGGAACGGTCATATCTGTCCTTATTATCTATATGTTGAATGTTGAATTCTTAACCCTTGTTCTCAAAATCCGCTCCAGTTGCCAACACAGGAAGAGCTCTTTACCCGACTGGGCTCTCAGATCTGTAAGTTCTGCCGGACTCAGCAGGTCAGTAATCCGTGAGCATAGGTAATTGATACAAAAATGGTGCCGTGCAAAGAGCTGACAGCCCGTGGGGCCGAGAAACAGACAGTCTTTTTTTCCAAGACGTTCAGTGGGTATCTTTCTTCCCAGAAGCAAATTGAGTAGCAACACAAACTCGTCATACCAGTCTTCAATACCAGACCCGCAACAGCCGCCACCCGGGACCCGGGTCGCGCAAATGGCACATTCAGTAACTACACCGAATTTCTCCATTAGTTCATAGCTCCTTGAGATCTCTTTTCTGTAAAGTCCAAGGAGCCTGTCAATTTCGCTATCTGCTGATAGATCTTTTCCATATTTTTTCCATAAATATTCGGATAGAGCGATCTTTTCTTCAATAGATAATTCGTTTGAGTATAAACTAAAGCCGGGCATTGTCCGTAACCGCTCACACTTCCTGCTGGTTCAAAAAACCAGGCGCATAAAATCTTCTGCCAGTATTATGGGACCCTTGTATACCTTGCTGCAGGGTGTGATCAGGTCATGCTCATCGCAATTTGGATAAAAATGGTTAAGGAGCAATCGCTTAACTCTGGCATCCTGGGCGATTTTGCCTGCTTCAGAAGGAGTCAGGTGTCCTGAGATCTTGTAGCCTTCAGGGGCTGCGCACTCTAAAACCAGAAGGTCAGTGCCCTGAGCAAGCTCTATCAGTTCATCACAGAAATCCGTATCTCCTGAAAATACCACTGATCTTCCATCCGATGTCTCGATTCGATAGGCCAGGCTCTGAGGAGTATGTTTGGTGGGCGCGCTTCGTATTGTAAGGGGAGGAAACTGCATTGCTGCTTTCATCTCCGGTGGTATCTCTTCGAAGATGAATTTTCCGGGCTCAGGTTCCACCCAATGTCCGAATGCCTGTATCAGGGACTGATAAAACTGCTTAAGCCCTTCAGCAGCCAGGACCATCACAGGAGAATTCCTCTTGTATCCGGGTGGATACCTTGTGGCAAAGATAAAGGGTGCGAGCTCCCCTATGTGGTCCGGGTGGAAGTGTGTATAGAGCAAGATATCAAGTGTATTATAGGATATGCCCGCCTTAACCAGTTGTCTTAAGGTCCCTGCAGCACTGTCTATGAGCAGGGTCTGTCCTTCCACCTTCAAGCAGGTAGCAGGACCGGCCCTCCTTATGGAAGGGACACCCGTTCCGGAACCAAGCACGATTATCTCCATCATTTTTCTAACTCCTTAGGACCCGTAAAGGAATAATTCGTAACTTCTCAATAAGTCCGGTCAAATCATATTTTGCGATTATCCCATGGATTCCCGCCTTCGCGGGAATGACAGGCATTTAGACCGAATCGTCATTCCCGCGAAGGCGGGAATCCAGTGACTGTTACCCAGACTTATTGAGAAGTTACAATAACTCCTCGGTTTTGCTCAATCAAATCGACCAAATCCGACCTAAATCTGAGCGCAAATTCCAATGACTTATTCCTTTACGGGTCCTTAGCCGAACCGTAGGCGTTCGAAGAAGGTTCAGAACCCTGAAGCCTGAACCCTGAACCTTTGAACGGTTACTTATACCTGAATTGAGCGATTAGCTGNNCGGTCTGGTCGCCCTGACAAGACAGCTAATCGCTCCACTTAGGTTACAGATTTAACGGAACAAGTTCTATCTGTCCCCAGATCCCAAGTTTTGTTCCCTTTATAATCACTCCTCCCAGGATTCCGGAAATTTCTTGTAAGGCATTGAGGCCCGGGTCTATATCTCTTTCTGTTCTTACCATATTCCCTATAGATGTTGCAGTTGCATCTGCCAAAGATACGGATTGAGAGACTATAGTCACTGCATCTGCCTTTCCAAGACTCCTTGAATGACCCACTGTACCCGATGAGGTGCATATTCCCAAAGGCATCCGGCCGGGAGCAACGGCAATGCCGACTCGTCCGCTAAGTGGTGAAGTGCCTGCCCAAATGGCTGAAGTAATTGGCTCAAGGACCCTGAGGAATATGTCTCCACCATTTTCCACTATAACCTCACCTGAAGTAAGCTCCGCACACCTCTTGCCTATATGCTGGGCAATAGCTCCGGCCACTGCGGCCATTGGGCCGACACCAGCGGTGGCGGAACTTTCTAACATATCCCTGACTATGGAAGGGGCAAAAGGGTCGTCAGGTAAGGGGATATAGCTTTCGAGAAAACCAGGGTGGCTGCGGGCATAATCCTCAATAGAGAGCCGGACCTCTATGACCCATGTTGAGACCTCATTTTCAAGATTGCGGTCAGCCTGTATGTGAAGGTCTGTTTCCTGGTGGCGGACTTGAAAGCCGGTCAGGCCGTTTCCGGCTATAAAAGAACGGTATGCGCGCTTTTCTCCCACGGGCTTCAGGCCAGAATATCCCCAAGTTCCTGACGTGGGGGTCGCGTGAGCAACTCGTTAACAGCATCTTTAGGGTCAAGGCCTTGGTACAGCACCCTGTAGACCTGATTCGTAATGGGCATCTCGACCTTGTACTTCTCAGCCATGGCATAGACTGAGTTTGTAGTCTTGATACCTTCTGCCACCATGCTCATTTCCTTCAGTATGGTCTTAATGGACAGGCCCTGACCCAGCTTCAGGCCAACCTGGCGATTTCGGCTCAGGTCTCCGGTACAGGTAAGCACAAGATCTCCAAGACCGGCAAGCCCTGCAAAGGTCAGAGGATTTGCACCCAACCTCATACCCAGGCGCGACATCTCTGCAAGGCCCCTGGTAATCAGGGCCGCTCTTGTATTGGTCCCAAATCCCATACCGTCTGATATGCCGGAGGCGATAGCTATGACGTTTTTTAAAGCCCCGCCCAGTTGAACACCCATAAGATCCAAGCTGGTATAAACCCTGAAGGTCTCAGTAGTAAAAAGGTCCTGGAGACCGGTACACAGTTTATGTTCTGAAGCTGCTATTGTGACAGCAGTCGGGATGGAAGATGCCACTTCCTGAGCAAAACTTGGGCCGGAAAGGGCAGCTAACCTGCCGGATAGCCTTGAGGGAAGCACTTCCTCCATGATCTCCGTCATGGTGAGCAATGTCCTGTTTTCTATCCCCTTGCTGGCAGAGACCAGGGCATAAGGAAGATTTGGTGATTTGGTGATTTGGTGATTTGGTGATTGTGAAAGATCGTCAAGGGCCATCGAGACCTGTTTGGCGACCTCTCTGAGACCATGTGAGGGCACTACAAAGAGAATGACCTCTTTATCTGTGACGGCTTTTGAAATATCTGAGGTGATTTCCAGTGCTGCGGGCAATTCTATGCCTGGGAGGTATGATTTATTTTCACGGCTCTTGCGGATTTGTCTCGCAAGTTCCTGGTTCCTGGCCCAGAGTACTGTTTTAATTCCTTTGTTGGCCAGAAGTACGGCAAGAGCAGTTCCCCAGCTCCCGGCCCCCAATACTCCTACCCGTTTCATTCCTCGTCCTGTTCAGCCAGCTTTGCCACTGCTGCCAGGTGGTCTCCTTCCCGAATCCGTATCAGGCGCACGCCCTGGGTAGATCGGCCGATTGTACGTATGTCCTGAACGCCTATTCGGATGATATTCCCGCCGGCACCAATCAGCATGACCTCGTCATGGCCATTTACAAGGATTACACCTACTACATGGCCCACCTTTTCTGTGGTCTTGATATTGATTACGCCCCTTCCACCCCTTGACTGCACACGGTACTCGCTCACCTGAGTCCGCTTTCCGTATCCGTTCTCAGTGACCGTAAACAGTGTGTTCTGGGCTTCTGAGATTACCACCATTGCGACCACGCGGTCCCCTTTTGCGAGTTTAATGCCCCGCACACCTGCCGCTGTGCGACCCATGGATCTTACATTGTTTTCCGGAAAGCGAATACTGTGTCCGTGCCTGGTGCCAAGAAATATATCAGCCTGACCATCAGTAATGGCGGCTGCTATGATTTCGTCGCTTTCGCGTACCGTGGCCGCAATTATACCTGTCGGCCTGGGCCTTGAAAATGCTTCAAGAGAGGTCTTTTTGACCACTCCGTTCTTTGTTGCCATAATCACAAAACGATCCGGTTCAAAGGTACGTACCGGCACGACAGCGGCAATATGCTCATTGGCCTCCCTGTCAATCGGCAAAAGATTTACCAGGGCTTTGCCGCGGCTCATCCTGGATGCCTGTGGAATCTCATAGACCTTCAGCCAGTAAAGCCTTCCCAGATTGCTGAAGCAGAGGAAATAATCATGAGTGGAGGCCACAAATAGATCAGCAACAAAATCTTCCTGCTTTTTGGATAGTCCGGTGATACCCTTCCCGCCGCGTCTCTGGCTGTGATACAGGCTCAGAGGGTTACGTTTGATATAGCCAGTGTGTGATAATGTTACCACCATGTCCTCTTCAACTATTAGATCTTCGATATTGATCTCTTCAGGGTCTCCTATTAACTCAGTGCGCCTGGGAATAGCGTATTCATCCTTAAGGACTCTGAGCTCTTTTTCAATAATTTCTAGGACCAGGGCATCACTTGCCAGGATTTCTTTATAGCTTTCGATGTTGTTCAGGAGTTGCTGATAATCTTCCAGGATCTTTTTCCGCTCAAGGCCGGTCAGGCGCTGAAGTTTCATGTCGAGAATTGCCTGGGCCTGAATGGTCGTGAGTCCGAAATGCTCAATAAGTCCTGATTTGGCCTCCGCAGGTGTGCTCGATCCCCGAATCAGGGCCACCACCTTGTCCAGGTTGTCAAGAGCGATCTTAAGGCCCTCGAGTATATGGGCGCGCTCTTCGGCCTTCTTAAGATCATATGTGGTGCGCCTGATGATTACGGTTTTTCTGTGCTGGAGGAAGTGGGCCAGGACCTCTTTGAGGTTGAGGAGTTCCGGTCTGTTATTGACTATGGCGAGAAGGATTGTCCCAAAAGAACCCTCCATGGCCGTGTGTTTATAGAGGTGGTTGAGGATTACCTGGGCGATTCCCTCTTTCTTCAGTTCTACTACGATTCTCATTCCATCCCGGTCGGATTCATCCCGCACAGCATGGATCCCTTCAATCTTTTTATCACGGGCAAGTTGGGCGATCTTTTCCACCAGTTTTGCTTTGTTAACCTGGTATGGGATTTGGTTAATAACTATGTGTTCCCGCTTGCCTTTGGCTTGTTGCTCCACTACAGCCCTGGCCCGCATTTTGATGATTCCGCGTCCTGTCTCATAGGCTGACTTGATGCCGCTTTTCCCACAAATAAAGCCGGCGGTTGGAAAGTCCGGCCCTGGAATATATTCCATAATATCGGCTACGGTCATGTTCGGATTTCGTATAAGGGCGATCAGCGCATCCACTACCTCATCGAGATTGTGAGGAGGAATGTTGGTGGCCATTCCCACGGCTATACCGGATGAACCATTGATTAATAAATTCGGCACCTTGGAGGGAAGCACTAAGGGTTCTTCAAGGGAGTTGTCGTAATTAGCGACAAAATCTACGGTTTCCTTATCGATATCCGCCATGAGTTCATGGGCCAGTTTGGTTTGACGGATTTCGGTGTAACGCATGGCTGCAGGGGCATCTCCGTCGACTGATCCAAAATTCCCCTGACCGTCGATAAGGGGGTAGCCCATGGAAAAATCCTGGGCCATTCGAACTATGGTGTCGTAAACTGCCGTGTCTCCGTGGGGGTGGTACTTACCTATGACATCGCCCACTATGCGGGCTGACTTCTTATACGGTTTATTATAGTCGTTTCTCAGGTCCTGCATGGCATAGAGGATGCGCCTGTGCACCGGCTTGAGTCCATCCCGGACGTCGGGCAGGGCCCTTCCGATTATCACGCTCATGGCATAATCGAGATAGGACTTCTTGAGTTCTTCGGCAATGCCGCACGACTTAGTGGTTTCAGAAAATAATTCTATCTGTTCCTGCATTTTAGCAGACTCCTGACTTGTATTGGTATTACTGTGAAGGAGGGGTCGATGTGATGTTTAACTGAGGCTGGTCCCTGTAGTGGTCATGGTAAGCCGGCAGTGTTTCACACCCTTAAGGGCTTTTAACTTGTAGGATAAATTGCGCAGGGCATCCGGTTCCCCACGGACAATGACTACCTCCAGACAGTTGTGATGATCCAGGTGGACATGCTGTGACACTATAACATGGTCTGGATAATTGTGTTGAATATCAATAATTGAATCTACCAACTCCCTCTTGTGGTGGTCAAATACATAAGCAATAACGCCCACCACCTTTTGTCCTTCAAACTCTTTTTCCCACTCCTGTTCTATTAATTTTTCCCTTATCAGGTCGCGAATGGCCTCTGATCTGTTACTGTATTCTCGCTCTCTGATGTATTTATCAAAGGCACGAATCAGATCATGAGGAATAGAGACTCCGAATCTTGTTATTGACTTATCTTCTTCTATTTCTTTCATATGATTTCTAAGATAAATAGTAACCGTTCAGGGGTTCAAAGGTTCATAGGTTCAGGGTTATATTAATGAAACCGGGAATCTATATACATAGGAAAACGAACAAACTCCAGGTTTGTCTCCGAATCAAATCCTTAAATTTCATGCCACAATTTCCCCGATGACTAATGACCTATGACTAATTTCACTAAACCATTGTGGCGACATATTGTCAATGAGTTAAGGCTGTTAAGCGCTTAATAAAAAAAGGCCCTGGGAAGGGCCTAAAAGGGGCTTGGGAAGGTCGGATAGCTCCCGTTAGTCACGAATTTGACCTGCATTTAGTGTATAATCTGCTCTGAATTTACATAGGAAGGATGCGAGGTCGAAGAATAATTATCAATTCCTTTCTTGTTTTTGACTTGATCTCATTCTTAAATGCCCATTTGACCCATGGAATTTTCCCAAGTAATGGTATTTCCGAACTGTTATTGGTGCTGACTTCATCAATCAACCCGCCCAGAATCAGCAAATCACCATCCCGGACCTTTGCCATGGTTGACATCTGACGGAGTTTTACTTCGGGTAGCCCGACTTCAAATTCACTATTTTTACCAAACGTCCTGTACTTAAGTGGTTTTTTGAGTTGAGAAGTTACAGGAGTCAAATATAAGACCACTTCATCATCTCCAAGCACATTACATACAACGGAGAAAGCTATGCCGGACAGGATGTCATCAGTTTCAACAGTAAAGGTTTCCGTGCCGGAGATCCCGGTAGTCACGGTTTTTTTTATGTCACGGATATAGCGGATAGATTCACCAACTGTCAGAACACCTGGAGACCCGTTGAGCAAATTCAGACGAGGTTCTGATAGAGTATGTACTTTACCCTGTTCGTCAAGTGCATTGACAAATATATTGAAATCTGTGGAGGCGAGATTGATTTTTCCAAGCAGGCGCAGTCCTTCACGGGTATGGGCACCTAAATCGGTGTAATCTACCTCGTATACATTGCCTTGATCACCGTATTCAATATTGCCTCCGATTAAAGCGGAACCTCTTTGAACGGCCTTAAATACCTGGGACCAGTCAATTCCTCTTGATGACCCTTCTGAAAGTTCTACCTCAAGGATGTGGGCCTGGATAGACACCTGGCGATACAGCCACGATTTGAAAGTGTTGATATAGTCTGCAACGCGCTTTTGAAGCAAAGGGGATGCGTCCACTGTTATAATGCCCAGGGATTCATCAATGGTGTATGAACCCTTTCCTAATTTCACCCATTCTTTGGACGTCGCAGTGGGTTCTTCAGTTTCCCCCTTTTTGTTCTGAGATTGTCTCTCCTTCTTTTGCATATCTTGAGAGGTCTGAGCAGCGGTTGATGTTAACGTCTCCCGTTCAACGCCTTCCATCTCCCATATTTCCAGTATTTGATCCAGGTTTTGTCTAAAATTCTTCCACAAGTCATAGCGATTGACATACCGAAGATTCTTCTCCTTGGCCCAATCTTTTCCGGAATCATCCGAAACGGTAGCAAGACTTACCTCCCCAAGATTGTCAGTGTTGGTGGTCCCACCAAGCATATTACCACCTATAGCAGCGGTAAACGTGTAGGATACGTTCGGCATGGATACCTGATAGGTCTTTGCCTGTTTATACCCAATGATGAGCGTATCATTCTTGAATTCAAAGAAATAATCCAGTTGACGAAGGACATTATCCAATGCTACCCAGAAATCATCGACTGCCTTGATGTCGACATCCACCGTCGCGTTTGGGTTGGCATCTGCATTCCAGCTAACATTAAAATCTTTCAAGTTTGCAAGTCCCTTAATAATGTCCCGCAAGACTACTTTCCCGCTCTGAGATTCTATGTTTGCGCCGACCTTCAGCTCAGGAAGCCCTATCGCACTTTCTTTAACTTGTATATCTTCGACAGTGAACGAAGGTTGCCAGCTCACGGAAGGACGGGATGGTGCGGGAGCACTGTAAGGGACAGACTGTTCTTCAAGCTGAACTTCAGCCTGTGAGCTTGCGTTTGCATCTTCTATTTCCTGGTCAGTCTGAGGTTGAGCTTCAGGAGCGGATGTACGGCTTTGCTTGGAGGCTACGCAACCGGTCATGAATCCAATTATCAGGAATAACAGGAACATACCCTCACTATAGTGCCGGATGCGATGTAATCTGTTGTTTAATTTATTCATATCGGAGTACATCTTCGTCCCTCCATACCCGAATCGACTAGTCCCAATATATTATAGATACAAAAAGCCAATGAGGAAGTTATTTAGTAACTTCTTAATAACTCAGGGTAAGATGTCTGGATTCCCGCCTTCGCGGGAATGACGTTTGGATGTAACTGCCCGTCATTCCCGCGAAGGCAGGAATCCAGTGAATAGTCGCAAAAAGTAATCTACCCCAAGTTATTCCCCCCCCGGCCCTAAGTCTGTTGAGTCTTCATTGAGGTATAATTAACATGAGTACACTTAAGAAAATCAGCCCTTCAAGACGGACAGAGCATATTGCTTATGCCATCAGGGATATCGTGCTGGTCGCTAATAAGAGAAAGGACGCCGGCGGTGACCTCTTCTATCTTAATATAGGTGATCCTGTGCTCTTTGATTTTCACACACCCAGACACCTCATAGATGCCACCTACAAGGCAATGCTGGATGATTACACCGGGTATTCCGCCTCTGAGGGGGTGCCGGAGGCCATTGAGGCCGTGAGGCAGGAAGCCGTGGGAAGCGGCATAGAGCCGTATGAGATACTGATTACCACGGGGGCCAGTGAGGCTATTGATTTTGCACTCTCCGCCCTGGTGAACAAGGGCGAAAATGTGCTCGTTCCATCACCAGGTTATCCTCTTTACCATGCGCTTCTCAGCCGTCTGCTGGGTGAGGCCAGGCCTTATTTGCTGGACGAAGACAATGGCTGGCAACCGGATATTGATCACATAGAGAAACAGATAGATGAAAACACTCGGGCAATTGTGATCATAAACCCCAATAATCCTACAGGTGCGGTATATAGTGAGGATACCCTGCGTCAGGTAATAGAACTTGCAAGGCGTTATAACCTGGTAATTCTCAGCGACGAGATATACGACAAACTTATCCTGAACGGCCAGCGCCACATCAGTACAGCCTCATTGGACAAAGAGCTCCCTATAGTAACCTTTAACGGCCTTTCCAAGTGTTATCTTGCCCCTGGTTTCCGTATCGGATGGTCCATAGTAAGCGGGGCGCCTGAGCTTGTGGGGGATTACACCGAGGCCATGAAAAAGCTTGTGAGGGCCAGGCTCTGCGCCTCGCACCCAAAGCAGTTTGCAATATCATCTGCCCTGAACGGCGACCAGATCCATATTAAAGAGACGACAGAAAAACTGATTCGACGCAGGGACCTGACAGTCGAAAGGCTAAATGCAATTCCGGGCATATCCTGCCAGAGACCTATCGGGGCATTCTATGCCTTTCCCAGGATCGAGGAAGATGTAGATGACAAGGAATTTGTAAAGAGCCTCATCAGTGAGACCGGTGTGGTTGTGGTACATGGCAGCGGCTTTGGTCCCCTGCCTGAAACCCCGCATTTCCGTGTGGTTTTTCTTCCTCCTGAAGATATTCTGAACGAGGCATATGACCGGATAGAGGGGTATATGAGGCGACATTTCAAATAGTTTTCATCCGGAATGCCCTTTTTTACAATGTCTGATTACACTGCAAAAAGCCCTGAAATATGATCCCGCTCAAAAATGCTTCCTGTCCACGGCCATGGCCTTTCCTGCAGGGATTTGGGTCTTGTGCGCCACGTCCATTACCAATGAACCCGCAAAGCGCATCTCTTCCTTCAAAGATCTAAAATCAAAGGAAGAGGCCTGATGAGATATCTTTTTCCGGTCATAACCATCCTCTTCATATTGAGTGGATGTATGAAGGTCGGCCCGGATTATCACCGGCCTGACACCGGAATCCAGGTGCCCGCGCATTATGAGCATGGGCCGGCAGAGCTAGTCATGCCGCGGCCTGATGACCGCTGGTGGGAGGTGTATGGCGAAGTCGAAATAAACCGGTTGGTGGATGAAGTATTCAGAAATAACCTTGATATTAAAAAGGCAACTGCCGGAATCCTGGAAGTGCGGTCCAAATTCGTTCAGGCCAGGGCCGACCGATTCCCCAGCTTGAGCCTTCAGGGTCAAGGCGAGCGTCAACGCCTGCCAAAAACGGTTTCAATGCCGAACTTTTCCTCGAAAAGAGAGATTGAGAGTTACAACCTGTCATTTCCCGCTTCCTTTGAAGTGGACCTCTGGGGTCGTCTGGCCAGGGGGCAGGAGGCGGCCCGGGCCGATCTTTTGCAGGCAGTGGAAAACCGCCGCACCGTGGCGCAAACAGTGGTGGCTGAAACGATCAGTCTCTATTTATTGATGGAGTCCCTGGAACGGCGGATCCGGATTGCTCTTGATAAGATCGAAAGCTATGGTCGAAGCCTGGCATTCGTTGAAGGTCGTTACAAGCGCGGCCTGACCTCTATCCTGGATGTGATGCAGGCCCGTCGTGCCCTGGCCCAGGCTGAATCAGTCCTCCCCTCCCTGCGTCAGGACCTGGGAATCACCCAGCAGAAATTGTCAGTGCTGGCAGGACGCTATCCCAGGACCAGACCACCCCGGTGCCAGCCGGAGGACTACTATAAGCGCCTGCAACCGGTCCCGCCGGGCCTTCCCTCCGGCCTTCTGTTGCGCAGGCCGGATATCAGGGCGGCCGAGGCCGGTTTAACGGCCTTGAACGCCCGGGTGGGCGCAGCCAAGGCCAGCAGGTTCCCAAGCATTTCCCTGACAGGCACCTTTGGTTATTCAAGCGATGAATTGGATCGCCTTTTCCAGCCGGAAAGCGAGTTGTGGGATATTGCCCTGGGCGGGGTTCAATCCCTGTTTGACGCGGGCAAATTGAAGGCTGGACAGCGCGCGGCAGAGGCAAGATATCAGCAAGGCGTGGCAGAATACGCAAAGACAGTATTGACGGCTTTTTCCGAGGCGGAAGGGGCCCTCTTGACACGCAAGGAGCAGTTGGATCGCAGGGACCGGGTGCTGAATCACCTGATGGAGGCCCGGCGTACTCAGGAAGTGGCTGAGAATCGTTATAAACGGGGTCTGGCGGATTATCTGACCGTGCTGGTTGCCCAGCAGGCCCGGTTTAAGGCCGAGGAAGACCTTGTCCTGGTCGATTTGGCCATTCTGAGTAACCGCGCCACACTTCACCGCGCCCTGGGCGGCGGCTGGGGAGAAGGGAGTGAAGAATTAAGAGTGAAGAGAAGGAAATAGGGATTATCCACAATGAACATAACAAAAAAACGTCTCTTGCATATTGTCTTTACTTTGGCCCTGGTCGTCCTGGGTGTCTTGGGCATGTTTGCATTGACGTCAAGCAAATCCCAGATCAAGAAACAAAAACAGGCAGTCCCGGTACCCATGGTCCGAACGATCAAAGTCAAAACAGGACCGCAGAACGTTCATATCTCAGGGGAAGGGACTGTGAGACCTTTGCAGAAAATAGATCTTGTGCCTCAAGTGAGCGGCAAGGTTATGTATGTCTCGCCTGCCCTGGTCAATGGTGGTTCATTCCGCAAGGGAGAGACACTGCTGCGCATAGATCCGGTTGATTACCGGTTGGCTGTTACATTGGCAAAGGCAAAAGTGAAAAACGCTGAAAGTCTTCTTCAGTTGGCCGAAGAAGAAGCGGCTGCGTCAAGTCAAGAATGGCACCTATATCATGCGGAAGGATCTGAGCAGGACAGTAAGCCGCCGCCCCTTGTGGCCAAGGAGCCTCAACTGGCAGCAGCCAAGGCCAGGCTGGAGGCTGACCGCGCGGACCTCAGTATTGCTATGTTGAATCTGGAGCGGACCGAGCTAAAGGCACCTTTTGAAGGACGTGTGGGTCAGGAAAATGTAGATGCCGGCCAGTATGTTCCGGTCGGCAAGTCCCTGGCCGGCATCTATTCCACAGAGGTGGCCGAGATAGTTGTTCCCATGGAAGACGAGAAAACGTTCTGGTTTCATATACCCGGCTTTACGCCTGACAAAGGCCCTGGTTTTCTTGCGACAGTCCTGGCCCGTATTGCCGGACGGGAAAGGACCTGGCCAGCAAAGATAGTCCGCACTGAAGGGAAACTGGACGAGCGCACCCGCATGATAAATGTAGTCGTCCGGGTGGAAAAACCCTATGCCAAAAAACCACCACTTGCCGTGGGTCTTTTTGTCACCGTGGATATTAAAGGTCGCACCCTGCCCAAGGCTGCAATCATCCCCAGGTCAGCCTTGCACCAGGACGATACTGTCTGGGTTGTGGATAAAGATGACCGGATTCATTTCCGCAAAGTGGACGTTGCCCTGCTTCAGGGTGACGAGGCTATAGTCCGGGACGGACTTGAAGACGGGGAAAGGCTGGTCATTACCCCGCTTAGGGCAGTCACTGACGGCATGGCCGTACGAACGGGTATTTAAAGGAGTCAGATCGAACATGAAAGGCATTGTTGCCTGGTTTGCTGAAAATCACGTTGCCGCCAATCTGCTTATGCTCTTTATTTTGCTGGCCGGTGCGGTAACAGGCCTGACCATGAAACTGGAGGTCTTTCCCGAGACATCTCTGGACAGGATTCACATCAGCATGGAGTATCCAGGCGCCTCACCGGCCGAGGTAGAAGAGGCGATCATCCGCCGGATTGAGGAAAACGTGGCGGGTCTTGCGGGCATCAAGCGCATTGATTCCGAGGCCAGGGAGGGGTTCGGCTCGGTGAGCATTGAGGTCATGAAAGACTGGGACCTGAAGACGCTCTTAGACGAGGTCAAGGCCGAAGTAGATCGCATTACGACCTTTCCCGATGAGGCGGAAGAGCCGGTGATCCGGGAGATGACCCGTCAGACCCAGGTGATCAATGTCGCTGTATATGGTGATGCGCCGGAGTCCGCCATCAAACACTTAACTGAAAAAATCAAAGACGAGATCACAAATCTGCCGGGTATTACTTATGCCGATCTTTCCGGTGTACGCAAGGGCGAAATTCATATCGAGATCTCTGAGGAAACGCTCCGCCGTTACGGTCTCACCCTGGGCCAGGTGGCCCAAGCAGTGAGACATGGCAGCCTGGACCTTCCGGCCGGCAGGGTCAAGACTTCCGGCGGCGAAATCCTGATCCGAACCAAGGGCCGGCGTTACCATGCTGCGGATTATCAGGATATAGCTGTTATCACCCGTGCCGATGGCAGCAAGGTCACTCTGGGTCAAATCGCCAATCTCAGGGACGGATTTGAGGACGTAGACCTCTCCACCCAGTTTCAAGGCAAGCGGTCGGGAGTTGTTGAGGTCTACCGTGTGGCAGACCAGAATGCCCTGACAGTGGCTGATACGGTCAGGCGCTATATCGAGGAGATCAGGCCCAGCCTTCCCGAAGGGGTGGAAATCGATTTTTATCGGGACAGGTCCAAAATACTTTGGAGCCGTATTGACCTGCTGACAAGAAACATGGCCATGGGTCTGATCCTGGTGAGTATCATGCTGGGTATGTTTCTTAACTTGCGGCTTGCCTTCTGGGTCACTCTGGGCATTCCTATTTCCTTTGCAGCCGGCATATGTGTCTTGCCCGGATTCGATGTATCCATCAACATGATCTCCCTGTTCGCCTTTATCACTGTACTGGGAATCGTGGTGGATGACGCGATCATTGTCGGCGAAAATATCTTTCGCAAGCAGGACGAAGGGCTTAAAGGTCTTGATGCTGCGGTACAAGGCGCAATGGAAGTGGGCCGGCCCGTGATTTTTGCCGTCCTGACTACGGTGGCGGCCTTTTGGCCGCTCCTTTTGGGGTCGGGCACAATGGGAAAGCTCATGCGCAACATCCCTATTGTGGTGATTGCGGTTTTGCTTGGCTCTTTGGTGGAGTCCCTGCTGATTCTACCTGCCCATCTGGCCCGATCCAAACATGGGGCGGCCCGCGTCAGGAAAGGCCCGGAAAAAGAAAAGCGCATGGTCCGGTGGCTGAGATGGGTCATTAAAGGCCCTTATGCCAGGTTGGTAGATTTTTGTGTCACTTGGCGTTACGCCACCGTGGCCCTGGGTATTGTCATGCTCCTGTTGACAGTGGGTATATGGAAAGGCGGATGGATCAAGTACACCATGTTTCCCAAGGTGGAGAGCGATCTTTTGATCTGTTCTCTTACCTTGCCTGCAGGCACACCTGTTGAGCGTACGACAGAGATCGTCACCCATCTGGAGCGGTCCGGAAGAGAGGTCCTGGCGGAAATGGACAAGAAACGTCCCAGGGGGGCACCTCCACTCCTTGAACGTAGCATCACCATAGTCGGGAAGCACTCGCGCGGCCACGGCCCTGCAGCTAAAGGACCACAAATAGGGGGCCATCTGGCCCAGGTCAAGATCGAGCTCCTGGAAGGCGAACAACGGGACGTCAGTGCGAACAAGCTGGCCGCTCTGTGGCGCAAAAAGGCAGGTATCATCCCGGATGCAGAGGTCTTAACTTTTCAGAGCGCCATGTTCAGCGCGGGCAATCCTGTTGAGGTTCACCTGTCTCTGGACGATCACGACCAACTCGTGGCTGCGGCGGACGAACTCAAGGGCGAACTGAGAGGTTACCCCGGGGTCTTTGATATAAGTGACAGTTTCTTGCCTGGAAAGAAAGAAATGCAGCTCAAGCTGAAATCGGCTGCCCGCAGCCTGGGCCTGACGCTGGACGACATGGCCAGGCAGGTGCGGCACGCATTCTACGGGGCTGAGGCCCTGCGGTTGCAGCGTGACAAGGATGAGGTAAAGGTCATGGTTCTCTACCCTGAGTCCGAACGTAAGTCATTAGGCGATATAGAAAGGATGCGCATCCGCATGCCCGGCGGCTCCGAGGTCCCTTTCAGCCAGGTGGCTGAGGTAAAGATGGAGCAGGGATATGCCTATATTGAGCACGCCCAGCGCCTTCGTGTGATCAAGGTCATGGCAGATGTGGATGAGACAATCACCAACGCCAATGAGTTACGCATGGAACTGGAGAGCCGCTTCCTGCCGCAACTCAAAAATCATTACATGGGATTACGATACAGTATTGAAGGAGAGGGCAAAGAACAGAAAGAGTCCATGGCCGATGTCAAGAAGGGCTTTATTATTGCCCTGTTCGCCATCTACGCTCTGCTGGCCGTTCCTTTCAGGTCATTTACCCAGCCCTTTATCGTCATGGCAGCCATTCCTTTTGGTATTATCGGCGCGGTGTTCGGACACCTGATTATGGGATACAACCTGAGCCTTATGAGCATGTTCGGTATTGTTGGTCTGGCAGGTGTGGTAGTCAATGACTCCCTGGTATTGATTGATGCGACAAACAGGATCCGTCGTCAAGGGTTAGACGCCCATGATGCGATTACACTGGCCGGGGCCATGCGTTTCAGGGCCATCATCCTTACGTCGCTTACCACGTTTGCAGGATTGACTCCCATGCTCCTGGAGCGAAGTCTTCAGGCCCAATTCCTTATCCCCATGGCCATCAGCCTGGGCTTTGGCGTGCTCTTCGGCACGGGCATCACGTTGCTATTGGTCCCATCCCTATATATGATTCTATACGATATACACGATCTATGGGCCAGCGTAAAAGCCAGGGTCACCCCCTCTTCATCTGCATGAGCCCTATCTGCTCGACAGCATCACAACTGTACTTAACCGAACTGCCAACTTCGAGTGGCAAGGGAAACGAACTATCGTAAGACTTTTGGAGAGTGTGTATGAAAAGGGAGCCAGGGTTTGTGGCAAGGCAAAAGCTGGTATAGAACAGCGTCTACATCGTGCCCCGGAACTTCGGTGGTGGGATGTGACCATTTATCCCAAAATGGTATAATAGTATTTTCTGAATCCCTAACCACGTCTACCATTCTCTCGTGTCCTGGATCAACCTGGGTGAGGTTTACTACAATATATTGGGCGCCGAAAAGGCCTGGATGAAGCCAGTGAGACCTTGAGCGAGATTCTATTACTGCCAATACGTCTTCATGATGTGAAGAAAAAAGACATCTTGACAGCAGCCGAGAATAAAATGAACTTTGCCATGTCATACGCCAACGCGTTTGCCGTTGCCCTCACTCAGTCCCTCAATGCAACTATTGTCACAGGAGACCCTGAAATTATCAGTCTTGATGACGCTATCAGAGTTGAGAAACTCGAACATTACAAGCTAAAAAGGCATTGACACCCCGTGTTTGATCTTATCAAGAAAGGTGCTGAAGCGATTTTTCTTTTCAGTTATTGTAGCCTTTTCCATATAACTAAAATAGCTTCATAGAATTCGGCGGTTATGCATATGTTATTGGTTCAACTAAATAGCCTTGCGTTTTTAAAGGATATTATTGAATTTAACCTTGTATTTTGAAAATATTCCAAAAAATATTTGTTGGTATTGATTTGTGAAGCGATTCATTGATCAGGAACTCAAGAAATGGAAGAAAGCAAGGCGTCGAAAACCCCTCATTGTCCGGGGAGCGAGGCAGGTCGGAAAGACATATTCAGTAAAGCAGTTCGGAGAAGATTGTTTTGATACTGTTGCGGTTGTGAATCTGGAACGTAATCCGGACTGGCATCGCGTTTTTGAAGGCAATCTCCACGCAAAACGTATCTGTGGAGATTTGGAAATCTTGCTGCATCAAAAAATAGTCCCGGGGGAAACGCTGCTTTTTATAGACGGAATCCAGGCATGCCCGAGGGCAATTACGGCCCTTCGCTACTTTTACGAGGAATTGCCTGATTTGCATGTGGTTGCAGCCGGTTCGCTCCTTGAATTTGCCATGAAAGATATCTCTTTCCCGGTTGGAAGAGTACAATTTTGCCGTCTTCTCCCACTATGTTTTGCAGAATACCTTCAGGCAACCGGCAATGATGAAGCCGCGAATATAATTCTTGGTCCTCCGGGCGCTGTTTCGCAGACAATCCACGAATTTCTTTGTGAGGAACTCCGCCGGTATTTTTTTGTAGGAGGAATGCCCGAAAGTGTAATGGCCTACGTTGAAACCGGATCAATGCAGGAATCTTTTGAGGTGCAGGCTGAGATATGTGATACTTATCGAATGGATTTTTCGAAATATAGCCCACATGCCAATAAGCACTGTCTCAATGGCGTACTCACAACGGTAGCGCAGAGTGTTGGACAACAGATAAAATATTCCAGGCTTGCTGATGGTTACTCAAATCCAACCCTGAAAAAAGCCTTTGACTTGCTGTGCCGGGCAAACATCATAAAGAAAGTGCCGTCGGTTGATCCGTCCGGACTACCCTTGGGGGCCACTGCCGCTGCGAATATCTTTAAAGCATTGATGGTCGATATCGGTCTTATGAGGCATCTTACGGGCATGCCTGTAGATGTTGAATACGGATGTGCGGACTTGCTCAACATTTACCGCGGAGCCGTGGCAGAGCAGTTTGTCGGGCAGGAGATGGTATTGTCTCAGAAGGATGATCTCTACTATTGGTCAAGACGGGCAAAGAGCAGTTCAGCAGAGGTAGATTACGTGGCAGTCATTGATGGCAGGATACATCCTATAGAGGTGAAAAGCGGCGCTTCCGGCAGACTGAAAAACTTGCATCTTTTCTTACAAACGTATCGAAATTCTTCAAAAGGTATCGTGTTTTCTACACGCCCTTATGCCGAGCTGCCGGAAAGCAATATCGTGTTTGTACCGTTGTATTTTGCCTTTTCGGCTACGCTTGGAAGCAAAGAAAGTCCAGCAGGCAAATCCGGATCGTCATAACCGATGACGAACGGTAACCCGCATGGCCAAATTCCTTGTCAGGGATTATGGCCTAAGTACCTTTCAGCACGGCCCAAAACCGCTCATCTCTTTCCATCCAGGAAACTATGAGCTGTCCTGCTTCAACTGCCCGAAAAATTCCTTCCATAAAACGGACAGCTTCCTCAAATGCTTCTCGCCGAAAAAGAAGAGTCATTACTTCATCAAGCACATAGTCAGTGGTGTAGATGCACGCACCATCAGACCGCAATTCCTTATAAAGAGCGTTGATCTCTCGATGATGGGAATCCCGGCGATGCCCCAATGCCAGCCAGCCCCATGTATCTATTAAAACTAAGTTGGGCGATTAGCCTTTAGCGGTTAGCTATTGGTTTAATGATTACAGGATGTTTT
>DFBQ01000067.1 GCA_002367355.1 Deltaproteobacteria bacterium UBA3076
GTAACTATTCAGGTTGAAGACTGAAGGCTGAAGTATTTCAACCATCTCGCAACGATCGAACAGAGATGAATCGTCGGCCATGATCATCGTTTCGGCTACTTCGGCCCCAGTGTTCTGGCAGGTTCACGAGAAATTATTTAAATTCAGTCTATTATCTGATACTACAGATCGTTCGATGATACTACTGGCCGAAACGATGATCATGGCCGAATCCTCTAAACTAATACTGCAANNCGCAGTTTTGTGTGATCACGCACGATTTGCCCCTATTAGCCTTCTACCTTCAGTCTATTCACCTGAATAGTTAATTGCTAAAATAGGACCTGGAAATGCGTGACAAGGATATCATTGTCGATGTCATCGCCGTGCATCTCCTCCCTGAACGAATAATTGAGCTGCCATTTGATATCTTGCCCGTGAATGAACCAATTGTATCCCACGGTATACCAGCGGCTGTCAAAAGCCTTATGATCACTATTATTCGGATCAAACTCATCATACCGCGCAGTGAGCTGGAAATTGTCGGTGAGGTCTATCTGTGTCTGTATACCGTAGCCATATTGACGCTTGGACTCATCGCCATCTTGCGTTATGTATTCGAACTGCAGGTGTACAGGCTTCCAGTCGAATGCGCAATTAAAATCCCAAAGCTGCATGTTATTCGCAACTTTGTGGTGAGCTATAGGATATTCATAATAGCCGTCAACTTCTTCTGCTTTGCCAAGGACCGTGGTTTCATAATCATAGCCCGTCTGATCGTAAGCATAACTTGTGCCTAAGATGAAGTGCGGCGATGGTCGCCAAAGGAACATGCCGGAAACCATAAAATTTTCGTTATCATTACGCATATGATTGAATGCATTGCCGTTGTATAACCCGACTGCGTAAAAGAACTGCGAGTCGTTGATTTTTGCTCCGTGGGTCCGGCCGTCCCATTCACCGTTTCTGGGTGATTCCAGGCTGATTCCGATTTCACGCTTTCGGGCGAGCTTATCAATCACAAGTGGACGTTCACATAGCGGAAGTTTCGGTCCGGCCGTAGTATATGATGGTGAAAAACGCGATTTGAACTGCCCAACCCTTACGTTGACAAAAGGATGTGCTTTATAGACAAAATATGCGTCCTGAAGTTTTACGCCGATGTCCTGTTTTTTGAGTTCGTAATCCGGCGTTGCAGGATCAAGCTTGTCTGCGTTATGATCGCCATCCACACTGAGCTGTACATGGTATTTCCACCGGTCAGTCACGTCGCCGTACCAGCGGAGACGAACACGGCGCATAGAAAACCCGTCGAATTCAGAGTCGTCAAACGCATTCTGATGAGTCACTTCACCCAGATCGCCATTTTCAATATGAGTGTATCGCGCCTGTACACGTCCCTTAAAGTTGACACTCATAGGTTTACGGGCGCTTTTAACAACAAACTCCTTTTCATGAGGAGACGGCTTCCACTCTTCTTCGATTTCCTCTATCCGTCCCTCCTTTATCTTAACAATATCATCCTCAGTAACTATTCCTTTTTCAATAAGCACTTGAAGCAATTCATCAGCCGTCAACTCAGCAAAGCTGTTAACCACACCACCGAACAAAAAAAACACAAAAAAAACAACACTGTACCATTTCTTCATTAAGCTATTCCTCCTCCCTTTGTTTCCAAGCCCTAACCAAAAAAAACGCTGCCTCAAAACCAACATCACTTTTCTATAATAACCCACATTATATTCAATCTTTTGCCATGAGAAATTCATATAACCCTCAAGGATCACAGCGTTAATCATGGCTGGAACAGGAATCCGGTCCTTGAGATGCATGAGGTTCCTTGATTGATTTTATAGAGGACAGGCCCTGCTGTCTATCTCTAATGAACAGGTGGGGCGAATTAATGTGAGAACTGGAAGTATCCAATAAAGCTTGAGCTCTTTTGCTTTTGAATTGCTCACATATTCTGCCGGGTAAAAGGAATAAATCACGACATTCACATATACCGGCGTCACCCCTGGATGATGAGTGAAAAGAAGAAAGTATAAGTATACCAGGGAATAAAGACTCTAATATTTTTGGATCATTATTGAAAAACTTGCAATCATTACACGTTATTGTCTTATTAGACTTCTTCTTCGATAACATAAACATATTTAATTAAGCCTCAAACAATATAGTAATTTAGCATATCAAAGTATATATTACTTTAAATCAAAGTCAATAATGTTGTAAAAAATGTGATATATTATCTTCATAATCAATCCGGGAGGATTGGATATGAAGAAATAGCACGTGACACTTACCGATGGTTGTAGAATCGGGAGGGTCCTCCCATGTGGTTACTTTGAGATTCTTTGCAGCCGTCTTCAGCTTTCGATCCAACGTTAGTAAGGGGGGGGCCATTTATATGTCTAATGGCACAGCCCAAGAAATAGGCGTCATATGCGTACATGTTGGTCTGGTGGGCGAGTGCCAATGTATGAGCAAAGTCTGGGTTGGCGTAACGAACTGGGATACTTTCGAAAATTGCTTTTGTGACGACACCTATGCATGATTTTAATATTGGAATGCTATAAGCCAGGCCAGGATCGGCACAAAGCATGTGATCATTCCTATAATACGGTCCATTTTAAGAGAAGGAAGACCTGAAGTCTTCAACAATTGTACTGCGAGTAGTCCCAGGATCAGGCCTGACAGGAAGCCGAAGAGGTGTGCTCCTAAATCAGTATGCTCACCATGGGCGCCCAAGAATCCGAGGAGTGCAAAGCCCGCTCCTAATGGAACTGCACAGTCTCTGAGAGAAAAACGTCGTGCGCTGAGTGTCTGAAACGCTATTATCACACCCAATGCGCCAAAAATGGCGGTAGAAGATCCGATTGAACTATGGGCCTCCCCATGAACCAGGGCGTTAATCAAGTTGCCAAGTATCCCTGACAGGAGGGTAATCCCCCATCCGAGGCCAATGCCCAGAAGGCTGCAAAGCCAAACCATTAGTAACCCCCCCATCATCATGTTTCCAAGTAAATGGGGAGGGTCTGTATGCAGTGTCAGAGCAGTAACCAGGCGCCACCACTGTCCGTCATGAAGAATGCTGTCAACGTCGCCGCTGCCGATCGCAATCAATCGCCCCTTCCAGTCCTCTGAAAAGGAAATGCTAAATACAGCGGTTAGTATAAGCAGGGTCCAAAAGGTAGATTGCGCATTCGGATACCATGAAGTAGCTTCAAACTTCAAAGGCCATGCCTGATTCTCATGCTCATATTTTTCAAGCTCGGTAGCTGCCAGATTTTCATGGTCTGAAGGAACTGCTATCCTGTACCCATATATTGAGTGAAGGATCTTGTGGGGCACATCTCGGGCAGTAAGTACCAGTGACCAGATTTCTGCTTGGGCCCTTGACACAGGTCTGTGCAGATATCTTTCCACTGAGGCCGAATAGTCACACAGGCCCTGAAGCTCAGGGCGGCTTTTGTCAAGTTCGTTCATAAATTAAGGGGATAAAATACACCAAGGTGAAGCACATTACGATTTAATTTTTTGGCATCCTTTTTAGTTTCCTAGTTCTAAAACTCGCCTTTTTTCTGGCAGAAAATTCTGAAACACAATCAATTTTTTTATCTTCAAACCTGTTTGGTTCCGGCTTGTCCGGGTTAGGAATAAGTGTAAATCGGCGAATGAAAGATGCCCTTTTTTCTATTCTAATCACAATAAATATGCTAATTTTGGCATCCTTCATTTTGTA
>DFBQ01000176.1 GCA_002367355.1 Deltaproteobacteria bacterium UBA3076
AATAACCTCATCCTTTACAGGTTCGCCAACCACTGCACCGGTTGGTTTGCCGCAACCAATCTCCATCTCTTCCATGAAATCACCTCCTTCTGTCTGGTGGTTTATTTATTAAATATTCCACATCTATAAACTACTATCCTGAATCCGGCTTACGGCCGGGCCAGGATAGCCTATACCGGGTGGAGAGTACGAAACCTGAGTATTAAATAATAGACCACAGGTACAATTACCAATGTGAACGTTGTTTAGGCAAAGAGTCCGAAGATCAAAGCCCAGGCAAGACCGGAGAATATAGGATCGAGTGTGATGGGCCAAGCCCCTAAGGCAGTGGTAGCGGCAGTGAGAACTATAGGCCTGAAGCGTGTTGCACCGCTCTTAAGGATGGCCTCCCTTAAGGGTAGTCCCTGGTTCAAGGCATCGTTAATAAATTCTATGAGGACAATAGAGTTTCTCACCACGATCCCTCCCATGGCGATCATGGCGATCATACTCGTGGCGGTAAAAAATACGGGATTTTCAAAGCCCCCAATGGAGCGGTTAGTGAGCAGATTAAGGACCCAGAACCCGGGCATTATACCGATTATTGTAAGCGGAATGGCCATCATAATAACAAGCGGCATGGAAAAAGAGCCTGTCTGAATGATCATAAGGATATAGATCCCGATGAGGGCTGCACCAAAAGCAATGCCCATGTCCCGGAATACCCGCAGGGTAATCTCCCACTCGCCTTCTCCAGCCTACTCGACCCTGGTTCCAGCAGGCACAGAATCCTTTTCAAGCCTTGACTGCATATCCAGAATGGCTTCGGCAGGGGCGCGGC
Organism: Deltaproteobacteria bacterium UBA3076; assembly: GCA_002367355.1. Lineage (GTDB taxonomy): Bacteria > Desulfobacterota > Dissulfuribacteria > Dissulfuribacterales > UBA3076 > UBA3076. Next base: position 821 of record DFBQ01000176.1, read on the forward strand.
CCGCCATCTCACCAAAGACATAGGCGACCCTTTCCAGGTCCTTGTGGTAGATTGTCTGGGCTTCCTGAACATATACAAAGCTGCCTAATTCGCCGAGCTGTACCATATGACCGGTGTCGGTCTTCAGTAGATGGGGAATCTGCCTTTACACATTCTGTGTAAAAGGCCAGTGATGGCCAGAAAGCGGCGTTGGCCTCGTCAATAGTGGCCTCTGACTGCCTGATGCGGGAGATTGCAATATCAATGTCAGGGTTATTGTGAATGGCGATCCTGATGCCGTCGAATACGGAAATCGGTCTCTTTAGATAACTTAGGTCTGGCTCGGATTCCGTTTGTGTGTTTGGCGTTGTCTCATAATGCTCCAGGTTGTGTTCGGTCACGATGCTATCATACGTATAGTCTTGTCCCATGGTACATCCCAGAATAACAATGGAAACAACCAGTATGACTATTTTTGAAAAGGAATTGATTTTGTACACCTTTTAAGAATCATGTTGAAAAACGTATGTGTGGGTAAGGGAAACAGGGCAACTCTTTTCACCGCACACCCACCTTCTCTGTCTCAATCTTCTTCCCAGGTAACACATTGGGCAGGACAGTTCTTGATGATTTCATCTATCTCTTCTTCCGGGTATTCAGGCAGGTCAACCACCTCTATATAGCCTGCGTCATTTCTTCTGAAGACAGTGGGGCACAGATCCAGACATGCCTCACAATCCTCACATTCACTCAGATCAATAACTGGTATCTTCATAATTCATAATTCAACAATCTGCGGTCGAAAATCCAAAATCAAACCCCGGCTTATCTCTGCTTGTAGGCGTTCACAGGTTCACCATTCAGGGTTACCTTTCAGATCCCACAAATCAGCGGTTGAGATTTTCGATGAACCTCTGAACGGTTACGATATTTATTTTTGCAACCAGTCCTTGAGTTCTGCTCCTTGATATTCTTCCTGTTGGACTGTGAGGTCCAGGTTAATGACAAGGCCTGAATGCTTTCTGACTTCGCTGTCTTCCCTTAACTTCAGGTGGCGCTCACGGGCTGTACGGACGTCCTCCAATGCCCTCTTCAGGGCCAGTCCAATGGCATTGCTCCTGTCTATCTCGCCAGGTTTTAATTTTGGAGCAATACCATCTTCTGCAATATCTTCAGCAAAGTGTGCAAGGTGTTTCATCTTTTCCATGGCCTGGTCCATGATTTTCCAGCCCATGATTTCATCTTTTTGGAAGACCCAGGAAGTGCGGAGATGTTGCAGCATCTCCATATACTTGCTTGTGACCTCTGCCTGCAACTTATCCAGCAGCTCCTCGGGCAATCCCTTCTCTCCCCCTGGGAGGCTTGCTGCCTCCTCAGGGCTCAACTTGTCCAGCTTTCTCTGAAACTTTCTGGCGTGGATGGCCGATTCCCATGCCTCTCTCTCAAGGACCCGCCTGATATGGGGATCATCCACCTTTTCCGCTTCTCCGCCATAATGGGGGATCAACTTTTCCTCATACTCAATGTAAGACCTGAGTATGGTTGCACGGCTGGTTGGATCATAGGGATACGGAGCCGGTGTGAAATTGGGCTCACCTCCCAATTTGCCTATGATCATCCCCAGCCAATGAAAATGCCACATCTCCTCCCTGGAGATGGAAATCAGGCTCGCACCCAGAGGCGTACCTTCTCCTTCCATGTAGCCGTGAACTAAATAGCGTATGATGGCTGCATGCTCATCGGCAAGATCCCTGTTCAACCTGTCAATTAAGGCCTGTTTCTCCATGGGTAACTCTCCTTACGGTTTTGTTCTACCCTGGGACTCCCCGGCAAAAGCTTCCAGTAAATTCTGTTCAGTCTTAGTCATATCATTCTCCTTTTCTCAATAGGCTAATGAAAAAGAATATCCGTTTCCCGGTGAACCCTGAACCTCTTAACCCGGTCGAGTAGACTGGTTTCTTTGACCATTTAGTCATTGTCACCAAGCCCCTCGCAGAACCGTGCTGGGTCGGGATAGAAATACTGCGCGCTTGACCTTAGGTGGGATGCTACCATAAACTCTCTTTCGATAACGTAATGGTCGGCCTTTCTCACCATAGCCCACGTTTCCGCAAGCCCCCCTACGATCCCGGACGGTCGGATTTCCCGAGTCTTATGTGCTATAGCACATAAGACTCGTTATGTGAAGGCCGCACT
>DFBQ01000025.1 GCA_002367355.1 Deltaproteobacteria bacterium UBA3076
AAAACCTAACGGCTAATAGCTAATGGCTGGCATTCGTCTATGTTGAAAAAGTGTAAACTTCAGGATGAAGGATGCCAATGTCTGACACCAAAAAAGAAAAAAAACCTGGAACCCGCCCCAAAAGCTCTCGTTGGGGCAGGCGCAAGAAGTATCGCTGCCATATCTGTAACAGGGAATTGCCTTTTTGCTGGAATTGTCCTTGCGGTTTTCAGATTTGTGATGACTGTCTGAAAGAAAATATGTGGGGCATGAGCAATAATGTAATATGGATCTGCCCTGACTGCGGACGCATAAGAAGCTTTTGACAACTTCCCAGGGTATCCTATTGCTGTTTGGATCAAAGTAGAGCCTATTCGACACCTATCTCCACAGCCAATTTCTCTATTTCCTTCACCATATCATCAATTACATTAAGACCCTGGTGCCAGAAATCAGGATCATGGAGGTCTATACCAAAGGACTCAAGCAACACATAGGGTGTATCACTTCCCCCGGCAGCCAATAGCTCCAAATAGCGCGGGATAAAATCCAGTTTCCCCTTTTCATACATGGAGTAAAGAGACAAGACCAGGAGTTCACCAAAGGCATAGGCATATACATAGCCTGGTGTATGGATAAAGTGACCTATGTAAGACCACCAAACACCATAGTCATCGGTCAGGGTTACGCTGTTACTGAACATTTCCTCCTGGGTCTTAACCCAAATATTTGAAAATTCATCCGGAGAAAGCTCTCCCTTTGAACGCCGCTTATTGTGAACTTTATTTTCGAACCGGTTCATGGCAATCTGACGAAACACAGTGGCAAAAATGGACTCTATCTTGGTGGCAGCGAGCCACAATTTTTCTTCCGGCTTTTCCAAATTCCTCATCAAATCCTTGAATACCAGCATTTCACAAAAAACCGAGGCGGTCTCGGCTAAAACCAACGGAGTATGACTGTTTAAATAGCCCTGCTTCCCCGCCAGGATCTGGTGAACACCATGTCCAAGCTCATGTGCCACTGTATCAACGTCCCTGAGATTCCCGGTAAAATTCACAAGTACATAAGGATGGACCTGTGGAACCACAGGGTGCGCAAAAGCCCCACCGGTCTTCCCTGGTATTACTGGAGCATGTATCCATTGCTTGTCAAAAAACAGATTGGCAACTGAGGCCATCTTGGGAGAAAATTTCCCAAAGGCATCGAGCACTGTCACTTTACTTTTCTCCCAATCCACAACTCGCTGAGACAGATAAGGCAATGGTGCATATCTGTCGTAGTCAAAAAGTTCTTCCAACCCGAGTAAGCGCCGCTTTAAACCGTAATAGCGTTGGACTATGTCGTAACGATCTGTCGCGGACGCAATCAGGGAATCAACAGTGTCATCATCGAGTTCATTCGCAAGGTTCATGGACTTAATCCAGTTACGATAGTCCCGAAGCCTGTCATCAATCATCTTATCGCCAAGGACCGTATTAAAGGTGTGGGTAAGTACAATTGACTGACTGCGCAACCCGTCAGTAAGGTCCTTTGCCGCGCTTTTCCTGACTTTACGGTCCGGGGAGTAAAGATCGGTCAATACCTCTTCCTGAGTGCGGGCTTCTTTACCAAAACGCTGGGCTGCCAAGACCTTTTCAAATAAGTTGATCCAGCTTGAACGACCTACCGGACTGATCTCAATTATGAGTTGTTCTTCTACTTGACAGAGAAGATGGGGTTTGTAGCGCCTGGCTGCCTGCAAATAGTGCCTGTAGTGCTCCAGTATGGGGTCGGCGAGCAAGTCATCCGCCTTCTCATCAGGAACATTTGCCCACTCAATATCAAAAAACACTACATCTTTATTCACCATACTGAAGAACTCATTGACTCTCTGCAAAAAAGCACCGGCCGCCGGATCATTAACATGGGTTGAAAAATGTAGCTGGGCAAATGCGCTGAGTCTTCCCACAATAATAGTCAAACCTTCATATTCACTGACGGCAGCGAAGAGTTCTGCAGCGGTAAGTTCTGCAATCTTGCCCGAATATTTATCAGCAATCTCAAGGGCCGATTTCTTACATTTCTCCATGTCATCATGGATTCCGGAATCATCAATGCCTTGGTATAAATCCCCAAGGTCCCAAAGGACTTCTTCTGTTCCCAATTCCTTCATCATGTCATTATTCATATAGAAATCTCCTTGTTTTTGTCCCCTGTATCCTCAAGTCGTTCTATTGCAACTTCTCAATAAGTTGGGGTAGATTACATTTGCGACTATTCATTGGATTCCTGCTTTCGCAGGAATGACGGGCATTTACATCCAAACGTCATTCCGGCGAAAGCCGGAATCCAGACATCTTACCCTGAGTTATTGAGAAGTTACATTCTATTCTCATGATTTCTCCATTAAGAACTCACGAATCAACGGTTCAGATTTTCGGTAAACCTTGAACCTTTGAACCCTGAACCTTTGAACGGTTACCGAAAATTTAAACCATAAGGACGTAAAAGGGTAATTTCTCAATAAGTCCGGGCAAATCATATTTTGCGACTATCTAATGGATTCCCGCCTTCGCGGGAATGACGGGCGCTCACATCCAATCGTCATTCCCGCGAAGGCGGGAATCCAGTGACTGGTACCTGGACTTATTGAGAAGTTACGTAAAAGGTAGAAAAAAAGTAGGTTGGCAAAGCAGATAGCGAGAGAAAAAATGGATTTTAAATGACCCTAAAACTTTGAAGCTCTGTGCCTGGAAGAAAGCAAAGCATATTTATAGGCCCCGGCATTCTCTATCTTAATCCAGCGGTCACCGGACAGGAAATACCACTTATGACCGTCAAATTTGGCGACAAGGGCGCCATGGTAGGACAACATTGTTTTAACTTCATCAAGAGTATATGGATTATCATATTCCCCTGTGACTTGCGTATCCTGACATGCCGTAAGAAGAAAAAAAAGGCTGGCGATAATTAAAACCACACTTAGCCGGCGCAAATAATTCACATAGATATTCGAACAATCTTTCACAATAAGAATATTTTAGCAACCGTGGCTCTTAAGTCAAGGGGTACATCTCAACTATTGCCAAAGGGCCTTAACGGTCCACCATGTCAGAAAGGGCCTTTTGAGCATCCTGTATTTTCTTCCTCAACTTCGGTTTGTCCTTTGACTCCTTCACCAGTTTAAGGGCCTCCTGATAGGCCTGTAATGCCTTATCGAAAGTCCCCTTGGCCATATATGCATCGCCAAGGTGTTCTGCTATAACCGGATCGTCAGAAACTAAATCATGCGCCTTTTCGAGATATAAAATGGCCTGGTCATTCTTGCCCTTCTTGAAGTATACCCACCCCAGACTATCTGTTACATAACCATCATCCGGCTGAATAGAAAGCGCTTTTTTTATCAGAAGCTCGGCCTCGTCAAGGTTAATTCCCTCTTCAGCATAGGTATATCCCAGGAAGTTAAGGGCTTCAACGTAGTCTTCAGCTTTTTCAATGGCCTTCTTGGCACACTCTATGGCCTGGTCTCTTTGCCCCAGCTTGTCCAAAACCATTGCAAGATGGAATAATAACTCCTTGTCGTCAGGTGTTGTCTCCAGGGCCTTACGAAGAATCTCCCTGGAATCATGCGGCCTGTTTGCCGCATCGTAGAGATTTGCAAGGGAGAGCACCCATTGTTTCGTATTGGGGCGATCTTTTAGGCTTTCTTCAATAAGATTCAACGCCTGATCGAGTTGTCCCTTTTCTTTAAGCAAGTATGCCAAACGGACCCTCGCTTCCACGGCAAGTTCATCATCAATGCGGATGGATTCGAGCATCTCTATGGCCGCATCAGTATCGCCTTTCTGCTCATAGGCAATTCCCATATAGTAAAGGATTTGACCCTGATCAGAGTAAGCATGAGCCATCTCTTTAAGAATAGATAATGCATCATCGTACTTTTTATGCTGAAGACACAATATCGCGACATTAAATCCAATTGCAGGGTGGTTTTGTGCTGACTGTTTGAGCCGGCTAAACTCTGAGATTACCTCATCTACCCGTTTTTCTTCAATTAATAGCATCAGAAGCCGCTCGCGCGCCTCAATGTTGTTAGGCTTTTGAGCTAACAGTGCCCTGCAGGAATCAATGGATTTATCTATCTTCCCTTGCCTTCTATAGACATCAGCCAGATCCAGATACACCATTATCAGGTGTGGATTCAACCTTAATGCCTCGTTGAGGTGTTCCTCGGCCTTTGAAAGGTCACCGGCATCTCGACATATCCTTCCCAGATAATAATGTGCCATGAAAGATTGCCTTCCCTCCTGCCCGGCAGCCCTTTCCATGATCTCAATTGCTTTTGGATACTGCTTAGCCTTAGCGTAAATAGTCCCGGTCAAAAACAGTGCTTCCTGGTTGTCAGGTTCATCACTTAGTACTTCCTCCAGGAGTCCTAAGGCTTCGGCCACGCGATCTTCATTGGCATAAATTCCGGCAAGCACGATCTTCATATCCAGGTTGTCGGTTTCAAGAGCAATGGCCTGTTCAGCCCATTGCTCAGCCTCCTGCACGTTACCTATGCCGGCTGCCACTTTGGCCAAATCCTCCAGTATGGCTATTGATTCCGGATCATGGGCCAGGGCATTTTTCAGGCACCTCGAAGCATCTGAAAGTCTGCCCGAAGACTTCTCCATAATTGCCTGGAGGTAATAGGCATAGGCTACGCCACTGGAAGGATTCACCTTGGCCATGGCATTGGAGCCTGATACCATCAGAACAATGACTAAATTAAAAAAAAGTCTGATCCAAAAACGAAAAGGACTTGTAATCATACGTCTTCGACACCCTCTGGATAAGAACCTAAATCCGGGATTCTTTTTTGAAGAAATGTCCGCAATTTCTTTTTTAGCCTGGCCTCTATTTGTCTCACTCTTTCTCTTGAAACCCCGAAAACAGTTCCGAGTTCCTGAAGGGTCTTGGGCTCCTCGGCTAAAAGCCGCTCCTCGAATATGACTCGCTCCTTTCCCTGAAGTTGTTCCTTAAAGGTTGCAAGATGGCCCTTGAGACTATCCCTTATCTCTTCCCTGGCAACACCGGCTTCAACTGCCGTTTCGTCAGTGGCGAAAAAATCCAGACATTTATCTTCAGAACCCTCCTTAATCGGGGCATCCATGGAAAGCTCCCATGACCCCATGCGCTGTGCCATGTCAATCACATCTTTCTCGGGGACGTTAAGGCGGTCAGAGATGAGCTTTGGCACTGGTTCAAAGCCTAAAGCAAGAAGCCGGCTTTTCTCTTTACGAAGGTTATAAAAAAGTTTGCGCTGGACCTGGGTGGTTCCGATCTTGACTAAACGCCAATTATCCATAACGAACTTGAGTATATATGCCTTTATCCAGAAAGAAGAATAATAGGAAAATTTTACACCCTTATACGGGTCGAACTTTTTTACCGCCCGCATCAGGCCAATATTTCCTTCCTGGACAAGATCTGAAAAATTCTGCATCCAGAATTTTTGAAAATCCAAGGCTATTTTTACGACCAGCCTCAAGTTTGCAGTCACGATCCTGGAAGCCAGCTTCGGATCTCGTGTCTCATAGTAGGCCTTGGTGAGAGTCTCCTCTTCTTCTCTGCTCAACAAGGGATACCGGCTTATCTCTGCAAGGTATTGTTGAAGAGGTTCATGGGTTTCCCGGGGAACAAGGCCCTCAGACTCATTCTTGGGCACCAGAGTAGAAATTTTATCCAGAGTCTTTTTGGACCTGCGTTTCTTTATCATAAAGGCTTTTTTTATTCACAATCCTTCTGAGCCACTTGCAAAACCCATCTTTTGCCCGATGGCTGCGTTTCTCGTCGGTGAAAAATGCTCATGTACGCCCAGTACACCGCGCTTTTTCACCTCCTCGCGCTTTGC
>DFBQ01000215.1 GCA_002367355.1 Deltaproteobacteria bacterium UBA3076
GAATTCCTATACTATCAAGTTAATGCGGTCCAGCATACTGTTAAATGTGGCCGCAAGTTTCTCAATCTCAACGCCTCCACCCTGCACAGAAACCCGCCTTTCAAGGGTATTGCTTGAGATTTCCTGCGCAGCTTGTGTAACTTCTTTCACGCCTGACAGGGCACGTCTTGCCATAAACAATCCGATGACTGCGGCAAAAAATGTGAAAACAACTACTATGGCTGCTATCAGCTCTCTTAATAATCCTAGAAACCGCTCATTTTCCGATAGAGAAACGCCCATCTGTAAAATAATATCACTACCCATTGCTCCATAAAGGATACGGACTTTATAAGGACGCCCCGGAATGGCAAGCGTCTTGAATGAATAGCCTTTATCAGATGTCAATCGTTTCAATATTGTCCTGTCTGCATCTGAATTTTTCCAAGATGACATATCAGAGGAGACCAGCACGTCCCCATTTGGGGTCAAAAGACGCAGGAAAAATCTGTTAACTCCTTCAGACTCTGCCTCTATTTTGATTTCTGTCCTTACAGCATCCATCCCCTTTAATTTCAGGAGAGAAGAAAATTCTGAAAGTTCAGCCAAAAGCTCTCTGTCTGTATATTCACGGCTGATCGAGCTGATCATGAGAAAAAAAACCCAAAAAGCCGCTACTAACGAAACGGCAAAAATCCCTGCATACCAGAGCGTCAAACGGAATGCCAGGGTATGTCGAAGGCTAACGAACTCTTTTAATGACATATCCGACTCCACGGATAGTATGAATCAATTTAGTCTCAAAAGGCTTGTCCACCTTATCACGTAATCTGCACATTCTTGCCTCCACAACGTTTGTCTGTGGATCAAAATTATAGCCCCACACATGTTCCATGATCATCGTCTTGGAAACAACTCTTTCAGCATTGCGCAACAAGTATTCCAAAAGGGCAAATTCCCTGGGTTGAAGGTCTATGTTTACCCCTCCACGAGCAACTTCGCGGGTAAGCAGATTCAGAGAAAGATCGTCAAAATTCAATCTGACGGGTTCCGACTCTCCTTTACCTCTCCGGATTAACGCCTGCACCCGGGCCAGAAGCTCAGAAAAGGCAAAGGGTTTAGTAAGGTAATCATCTCCACCTGTTTGAAGACCTCTGATTCGATCATCTACTGAACGTTTGGCGCTCAGGACAATAACAGGTGTATTGACCCTTTGCTGACGCACTTCATGGATCAGAGAAAGGCCGTCAAGTAGCGGCAGCATGATGTCAATAATAGCTGCGTCATAATCTCCGGTTAATACCTTGTTGAGACCTTTCTCTCCATCTGCCGCGTAATCTACGGCAAGACCGGCCTGCTTCAACCCCTTAATGATAAAAGAGGCAATTTTTTGATCATCTTCAACGAGCAGAATTCGCATACCAGTTCGCTCCTTTTGCTATCAGGAATCCGCATCCGTCATTTTTTTAGACAGGTGGCTTATCCATTATATCAGGCCATCCAATATACTCTTCTTGAGTTCTATACCACGAGAGCGAATTACTTCCACCGGGTCAACGGTGGATTTGATACGGTCGATTCGGGCTTGGGAGAGCATCATCTCTCCATTACTGAAAATAATTTATAAGCATATGTGTCATATTGTTTAGCATTATGGTACAAATAAGTTAAGCTTACAAAGACATAAAACAGTAGAGGCTCGAAGATATGCAGATATCAACGGTAAACGAGCAGGATCTTATTGCAAAAATCAAGAGCCTGCCGCCGGAAAAAAATCGCAGTGGTTGATGATTTTGTGGAATTTTTTCATCACCGGGATGAAAAATCTCTTTTAAGCATGGCTGCTGCCAAGATGTCGGAGAAATCATTTCAGGCTGTATGGGACAACCCGGAAGACGCTGAATATGACAACTTATAAGTTCGGCGAGGTGATACTTGTTCAGTTCCCTTTCACTGATCAGACAATCAGCAAAAAACGTCCGGCAGTTGTGATCAGTTCCGAGAGAGGTACAACAGGGAACAACCGGACATCATTCTGATGGCTGTGACAAGCCAGTTACGCCATGCAGGAAAAGGTATAGACGCAACAATCAGAGACTGGCAGAAAGCCGGATTGATTAAGCAATCCCTTATCAAGCCCGTTATTACCACCATAGAAAAAAGATTGATCCTTAAAACGTTGGGGCGCTTGTCAAAGACAGATCGCTGTGCTTTGCAGGATGTCTTGAGTGCGTCTCTTGGCAAGTCATAGAGGTAGATCGCTGCCCCGGTGCCCAGTGTGGCAGTCAAAAAATAGGGAAGCAGCGGGGTGATATCATCTCGCTTGAATTTGAGGGACGGGGACGGAGTTAGCTTAATAGTTTAACATCATTCTCTTTTGCAAATTTTTCACCTCGCTTGATGGCTTGCGAGACTGAAGGCCGGGATATACCGAAATACCGGGCCAATTCCTTCCCGTTGATGCCAAGTTGGTAGTAACCCAAATAACAAATCAAACCCTTGGCAGATGAAAGATCGTTGGCTCTGCCTTTCTTGTGCAAATCATCAGGATCAACCGAAAGCATACGGCAAACTTCATCCACTATACGATTTAGGTCCCAGCC
>DFBQ01000051.1 GCA_002367355.1 Deltaproteobacteria bacterium UBA3076
ATTTTCAACCCCTTCCCGAAGAAAAACCAACACCTTGAGGTGAAATTTACCACTTTATCACATTGAGCGACCCGAAAGCCCTATTTTTTCGTAAATCTTTGGGGTAAAAAAGTTTTTGGACACTCTAAAAACCACATAAAGTCGCAGGGTTAGGAACAACGCAAATGCCTCAGTTTGCTGCCTTCACGCAGCGCCAGGCCTTGAATGCTCTTGTTTTTTCTATCGTGATGTCCTTGATCAGTCCCTTGATGGCAAGATCGCCCCTGTCCGTTCAAAACGAAAACCGAGCCCTTCAACCGTCCTGACTCAAGAGGAAGTTGTAACTTCTCAATAAGTCTGGGTAACAGTCACTGGATTCCCGCCTTCGCGGGAATGACGATTCGGTCTAAACGCCTGTCATTCCAGCGAAAGCCGGAATCCATTGGATAGTCGCGAAATATGATTTACCCAGACTTATTGAGAAGTTACCATCAGTACTGTTATTCCGGGACTTCAGCATCACCGCTGTTTTCGTAATAGCGGATTCGATATTTGTACCCCTGCTCAACAAGAAAAAGCTGGCGGTTTGCGGCAAAGCTCTGCTCGTCGGTCCCTTTTGAGACTATAGTGTAGAAATGGGAAGAGCACTGTTTCGGACGCAGTATACGGCCGAGTCGCTGGGCCTCTTCCTGTCGAGAGCCAAAGGTGCCGGAGACCTGGATCATCACATTGGCGTCAGGCAGGTCTACGGCAAAATTAGCCACTTTGGAGACAACCAGGATCTTGATTACCCCTTTCCTGAAATCCCCGTATAACCTCTCGCGATCTTCGTGTTTGGTCCCACCGGTGATAAGGGGGAAGTTCAGCATCTTGGCGATATTTTTCACTTGTGAAATATATTGCCCGATAATCAGGATTTTGTCGTCTGCGTGGTTAAAGATTAATTCCCTTGTCAGAATGAGTTTTCTAGAATTCTCTGCGGCTATGCGGAAGCGTTGTCTCTTGGGGGCGTGAGCGTATTCGAGTTCTTCCTCCGGAGGCAAAGGAATTCTGTACTCCGTGCATATGGCTTCGGCGATAAAACCCCGGCTCTCCAAAGTCTTCCAGGGCACATCATATCTCTTGGGGCCAATGAGGGCAAAGACATCCCCTTCCTTGCCGTCTTCTCGCACCAAGGTGGCGGTAAGTCCCAGACGCCGTTTGGCCTGAATCGCAGTTGTGGCTCGAAAGACCGGTGCGGGCAGAAGATGAACTTCATCATAGATAATAAGTCCCCAGTTATGTTCTGTAAAAATATCCAGATTGGCAAATGGCTCTTCTTTGGAGCGACGAAAGGTCAACATCTGGTAGGTCGTGATCGTTATCGGCCTGATATTCTTGGTAAGACCGGTAAACTCGCCGATCTCTTCAGGCGCGACCGTTGTCTTGGCGATCAGTTCGTTTTTCCATTGGTGGACTGATACGTTATTGGTAGTAATAATCAATGTGTAGTTGGCTATCCGGCTCATAATCCCCAACCCGATGACAGTCTTGCCTGACCCGCATGCAAGGACAACTATGCCGCTGCCGCCGGAAGAGCGTCCTGATTGGTAAAAGGCATCCACGGCATCTATCTGATAATCATGCAGGGCAAAGGGAAGGCCTTCAATATCAGTCCGGCGCAAGGCTATGTCAGTCGGCGCGCCGCGCACATACCCGCACAGATCTTTGACCGGATAACCGGCGTTGACCATGGCCTGCTTCAGATTACCGCGTTCGCCGGATTCAATGAAAAATCCGTCTTCGGTTTTCAAGAGCCGGAATCGTTTTAGCTCGTCATCATGGGAGATCCTTTCAAGGATTACCTGATCTGTGATTCTTAACCTCAAACGTGTCCCGTCCTTTTCCAGGATGAGCTTGCCATATGCCCCATACCATTCTCTAATATCTACAAGAACGCCCGAAGGGGGCTCATAACGGGAGAAGTGATCCATGCCGCTGATGATATCGGCCAGGGGCACTTCAAGGGCAGCGGCATTCCACAAGGACAAAGGAGTGACTTTATAGGTGTGTATGAACTCTGGCGATTTGACCAGTTCAGTAAAGCATGCCAGGAAATCCCGACACTCGGCATATTTTGGATGCGCCACTTCAAGCATAAGGGTGTGATCACTTTGAACAATGAGAGGCCCGGGGTCAATCATGAATCAATATCCTCAATATGAATGACATAGTCTTTTCCAAGTGTCTTGAGCGTACTTGCTACCAGGGCCTTGTGTTGCCTCAGATAGGTAATCGTGTTTGCTGACGGCTCTACTTCGACCGGGACCCTCTGCCGAATCAATGCCTTCCGGCATTTCTCAAACAGGAATTTGGCGGGAAAATATAAGGTAATACTGATCTTGCGTCTCAGGGTAAATGTTTTTTTCCTTTTCCGTTCGGGCCTTGCTTTGGTTATCTTTGCAAATACTGTTCTGGCCTTATCAGGTAAAGGCTTGAGAGATTTTTCCGTGTGTTTGACAAGCATGGGAACAAACTCTTGCTCCTCGAGTTTGGAAAAGAGCGCTTCAGGGGATCGCACAATTCGAAGAGAAGGAGTGATGTTTTTAACTGTAAAATCCTTTGCAAGCACCAGGTTTTTGTCCCCTTCCAGCAAGGCAAACCCATCATACAGGGTGAATACCTGTGAATGTCCTGCCCATTCCTCAAGTTCGGCCAACACGTTTTGAGGCAGGTTTTTGCCTGAGATGTCCTTAAGGAGATCAGTTACGTTTAGTGATTCATCCCGGGCCAATTGTGCTGCCACCTTCTTTTTCTTTAACTTCAAAATAGAGACCGTGTCGGCAGAGACAATGTCGGCCAGGGGGGCAAGTTCGGCCATTATGCCGGCTGGATAAAAAGGTGATTCCACGTGGATTTCAAAATTGGGCTGGACCGTTACCCTGGGGGAAATGATGTCTTTGTGCATGAAACGCAAAAAGCCTTGGTTTAACTTGAAACCCTTGAGTTTGTTCATTGAAGGATAAATCTTTTCGTCTTCACTCCAGTCATATGCCACGCTAAGATAACCCAGGGTTAGAGGAATACCTTCCAGGAAACGTTCCACATAGCGGCCTTCCACTTTTTCAAAGGCATTTGGGTCCTTGACTGATATGGTTTTATAATCATCAGAATACCTCTTGCCTTCACGAAAATTACCATATCGCCCATCACGCTTGTCTGACGGATGCTTATAGTGCGGTTTCTCAGGGATAAGAAACCAGGGATGCTCGGATTTCAGGTATTGGACCAGCGATGCGACGCTATACCAGACGTTGCTTTCACACCCCTTCAGGATGTCTAATAAAAGCCTTCTGCTCTTGGCAAAATCGAGGTGAGGGAGTATGCAGGTCGCGCATCCACTATAGTCGAATGTATTGAGACATCCTTGGACCCCGGTTTGAAGCAACTCATTTTCGCTGTAACTGTAGTGTTCAATCAGGACATTCAGGATAAATTGTTCCTGGTCTTGAAGCGACAGGGCCATGAAACGGTTGTATTTCTTTTCCTGATATTCGATATAGTTATCGGGATAGGATGGTTCTCTGCTGGAATAGCCGAGATACCTTCCCTTTGTATCGTAATTAACAAAACCGAGTTTCAGGGCCACCCAATCCACATAGCCGAGCCAGGTTCCCCGGGCATTCGCTTCTACCTGTTCCACCGCATCAGGATCTGTTATCAGTTTGGCCAGTCTTCTTGCGTCCACCTTTGGCAGGTTATTGCCTCTGGTTGAGCGCTTGACATCTCGATTTGCAACGTAGTCCACAAAGACATGCAGGTCTTTCCGAAGATCGCACGGGTTGGTAAATACGTCCGGATCGTTCACATCTATGCGCGCCAACTTCATGGTATAGACCTCACCACGAATCCTGATTTTGTTACCAGTCTCTCTATTTCGCCAAGCAGCCCTCTGGGAAAGGCGATAAAGTCGTTAGGCAAAAAGACAAGCTTCGCGGGGTCGGAAAATGATTTTTCAATCGCTACTTTCAGACTCAGGTCTCTCACCTTGGCAACGAGAAGGTCTTGATGAATTATCAATTTCCCCCACAGCGCTTTTACCTTTTTAATCGCATCCCCAAAGCACGGCACATTGTCCCTAAGCCAGATTGTCAAAGGTTCTTGACAAACGCTGTTGAAGATTCGCCCGAGCCTCACCATGTCGGGGGCTGCAGTCAGTTGAGAACCAATGACCTTGAAATCTGATATCCCGGCCAGAGTCTCCAAGTCCTTGTAGGGAACGGTTGCCAGGTCTACTATGAGGTCTTGCTCCTTGCCGGGTCGCAAATAGCGGGTGAAGGGCAAATCTCTGCCGGTCTCCGGATAATCCTCTGCCATGCGATAGCAAGTTTGATTATTGACCACCTTTTTTGACAGACATCCCCACATCCAGCCTGCATGGCAGATCTCGCGTGGATACTGATGTACATCATCGAGATGGAGGCCATGACAAAAGATCTTCAGGACCGGTTCCAGTTGCCCATCCGCAAGCCACTCATCGGGCCTGAGCATCGAAAGCGCATAGCTCACAGCGTCAGTGAGACAAAACCGTTCAGCCCGCAACTTATCGGCTTTCTGCTTTGCCAGGGCACCGGCCCAGCCAGCCTTTTGCCACTTGTGCAGGTACTCGGCCTTGAATGCCTTTTTGCCCATACATAGCTCTCTGTCCGTTACGTTCAGCCTGAATTCTTCTCCATCTATTACTGGAAGGTTGCCACCACCACCGGTTATTTCCAGCAGCTTTTTCCTCAGGACCGATTCGTTCGAATTCCCAGGATCTGAGACGTCTCTGATCGGCTCAAGGGGAGAAGCAAGAAATTTCTGAAATTCGGCAGGGAAAAGAAAGATCAATCTCTCCAATTTTGCGCTCTTTGTCCAAGCCCCGGTATCTTCAGCAAAAAGCAATACACCACGGCGAATGAGAGACTGCTTTACCTGTTTAAAGACATCTTTATACTTCTTTGTAAACGTAGTACTCCACAAAAATTTTCTATTAGGGGGACCATAAATGCAATCAAAAAAGGCAACATCAACTGCCCGAGATTTCTGTTTAAGCGCATGCAGGACAATGATCTCCTTTTGGGTCAGCGTGTCCATGGCTTTGGCAACACCCTGGTCAGAGAGGATGAAATTTTCCAAAAACTTGCGATTCTTTGCCTCTTTGGGTGAAAAACCACGAGCCTTGCATATGGCCTTGATATCAGCAGTACTCAGTTCCTTACTGCACATCCGTGCTACAATTTCTGAAGTATTCATGACTCAACTAAAGATTTTAGCGCCTCGGCAATCATTGAAAGAACCATTTTGAATCGAAGGATTGAGATAGGTCATAACAGAATTACGCAGATTTGGCATTTCTATATATTGCCATTTTTGAGTTCCGAATATACCTCCATGAACGAAAAATCAATAAAAAAGGGACAGGCAAATTATTTTCTCGATTGAATCTTCACATAATATGTGCTACACATATTATGTGTGGCCAAGGCTTTTCCACTACTACAGGAGGATTATATGCCGAATATTACCATGTCTATGGACGAAGATCTTATACGAAAAGCGCGCAAGATTGCCGTGGAAAAAAATACTACTATGACAGCAATGGTAAGAAGCTATCTTAGAAAACTTGTAGCGCGGGAAGATCAAAAAAAAGATAGGATTATCACGGAACTGGATGTTTTGTATCGTGCGACTGAAAGAAGGATTGGGCCTGTGACATGGACTAGGGATGAGTTGTATGAAAGATAGGTTTTTTCTGGACACAAATATTTTTGTCTATGCCCACGATGGACAGGATAGGGAAAAACAGTCCGTTAGTCGTCGTCTGATTTTCGATGCTATCAAGAATGAGAGCGGTGTTATTTCAGCTCAGGTGCTAAGTGAATTCTGGGTAACTGTCACTAGAAAGATACCTGATCCGTTGCCTTTTGATTTTGCCATGCGCGCGATTGAGTTATATGGTTCCCTGGACATTAAAGAAATTGATTATCAACTTGTATTGTCAGCTGTCTCTTTGCAGAAAAAATATCTTCTGTCCTATTGGGACTCCCTGATTATTTCTGCTGCCAAGGGTTCCATGTGTCGAATTCTCTATTCAGAAGATCTGAATTCCGGCCAGGATATTGAAGGAGTTGTGGTAGTGAATCCTTTTCAGTCCGGAGAAAAATCGTTGTTGAATGAGTTGCCGATTTATACAAATTGAAACATTTATACCGACATGGTGAGACAAGCCCGATTGGATGCGCCTGTTGTTTTGCACCATGTCATGGCACGTGGAATAGGGCAACGGCCAATTTTTATTGATAATTTTCCGATTGATAGAAAAAGGCTAGCAGTCCGCGAGCGGGGGCGGACAGCTCCTAAAGCATCATCAGTAGTCTGTCATAACCGACCAGGTACTCACGAGATCCCTTCCTCAGAAAAATTCCTGGCTGACTGACTACCTGCAATATGGGGAATTTTCCATCCATAGCCTTGCGGAACCTTCTGAGTTGAGGTGAAAATTTTGCATCGGACAGTTTGGCTTCAATCGCCAAAATAGGTTTTTCATTCAGGGTGAGTATAAAATCGATCTCTTTTTTATCGTATGTTCTCACAAAATGAAGCTTTACTTCCGGCCAACCCCGATCATTAAGGCTGGTGACAAACCGGTATAATGCGCTTGCAATCAGGTTTTCAAACCGGCTGCTTTCGTTGCCGGCAAAGGTCCAATCCAGAAAATACCATTTGGGCTCTTTTCGAAGTGTGCGATGGAGTTTTCCCGTGTACGGACGAATAGGCCAAATTAGATAGAGCTTCTGCAACGCTTCAAGCCAGTTCTTCACAGTAGAATGGTTGGCTCCAAGATCTTCTCCCAAACTTCGAAGGGAAAGAAGTGATCCCATCCGGCCGGGAAGCAATTCCAGTAGATGAGAAACCCGGTCGAGTTCTCGAATACCGGACAGATCACGCAGATCCTCTCTTACCAGAAGGGTGATATAATCTCTGTGCCATTTCCGAGACCGCTTTTCAGACCCTGAAATAAGAGGAGCCGGAAAAGGTCCGAACCTGCGGTATAATTCCGCCAGCTCTTTTGAAACAGGCGGAGATTCGGCGAGCTTGACATCGAGGGTCTTTGCCATATTTTTCCAGTCGCCGTCTTCGTAAAGCCAGGAGGAGGGCATATCATTGATATTGCCAGCCCATTCCCTCAGCGAAAAAGGGAAAAGATGCGCCATGGTATAACGTCCTACAAGAGAATCTCCGCTTCTTCGGAAAAGGTCAAGACGGGCGCTGCCTGTCACAATGATGCTGATCAGATGCTGATATTCATCGTAGACGCCTTTAAGGATATTTTTCCAACGGCTTATCTTGTGAATTTCGTCAAGGACCACATAAGGTTTTTTAATTCGTAACCGCGATGCCTCTTTGACAAAAAAATCCGGATCCTTCCGATACCTGGTCCTGACCTTTTCAATATCCCAGTTGTAATATAGTGGCGAACAACCTTTTTCTTTCAGGAACTTGCGGGCCAAAAAGGTCTTCCCACACTGGCGTGGACCGGCAATGAAAAGCATGGTGTTGCCCAGCCACTCATCTGAAAAAACGAAATCGGCAACTTCTCTTTCTTTAAAAACGGACACCATACTCTCCATTTTACGCAAAATATGGATAGACATCAAGCCAATTTTTCTTCTCCACATTAGATATTCTTGGGTTTGATAGAACGAATTGTCTGATTTGGGATATTACCAGGGTTTGAAATAGTTGGACCTATGCGGTTAGATGTCGGATTTATTGTTAGCCAAGAAAAAAGAGCTATCACGAAAGCATGAAAGATTGAAAACACGAAGGGGAAATCTCTGGAGGGACGCGCCAACTTGAGTTTCAGGTTTTTGTTTCGTGTTTTCGTAATTGATTATGGATGATTTTTTAACCGCACAGATCGAAAAATTGTGGGTATTGTCAGGTACCTCCCTATTGTTTTGAAAGATGAACATCGAACATCGAACGTCCAACATCGAATGTTGAATGGAAAAAGATGAAGAAACGGACTTATGACCTGGAAGAAAGACTGCTTCCCTCTGTATCAAAACGGCTGAAAAGAAACAGAAATGGCCGTTGAAGGTTCGGTATTGGATGTTCGTTTTTCATTCGACGTTGGACGTTCGATGTTCGATGTTCATTAGTCCATCCGGTGCAAAAATAATTAGCGCTTACAAGGTTACGTCCCGGCCGAAATAACTAAATTTCGGCAACGAGGATCTTTTGCGCCATAACTACTCCCGGGGCGTAACGAATTCCGTCCTTGGCTATGAGCACAGCACCTCCCGGCCGGCGATGTATAACCTTAATTTCATCACCTACCTTAAGCCCCATACTCACGAGCTTATCATTAAATCCCCTTCCTCCTCTCAGGGAAATAATCCTGATCCTTTCCCCTACTCCGGCCAATGCCAGTGGTAAAACGCTCTGCAAGGATAAGTCTTCTGAGGATCTTTCAGGCCCTGGTTCTTTCAACTTGCTGTTCTCCATCCTTTTTTGCTATATATTCCTGAAACCTAATCTTAACCATTCCACAAGATGCAAGGCGGATGGAGACTCACCGCTCCGGCTCGATGATGCTGACGGAAATCAGGCCGTAGATGCCGGTGAACATTATGATTGCAAGATCGGGCCAATACTTCCTTATGGAGAATTTGCGTGCGTACATGACGGTGATGCCAAAAAACAGCGACAAGGCAATACCGATCAGGGCGAGCCGTCCGTTCCAGATCACATCAAATCGCGAGTAACCGCTTGTCTTGTCAGTGGTTTTAATCCAAAAGGGGAATAAAGCCTTGAAAACCGTATCGGCCATGGTCGTCCTGCCTGAGAACATGACCCGCTGATACCGGGATATGGGCCGATACCGGCTGTCCATGGCAACGGCATGGATGGTGTGATCATCAGAATAGACGGCCGTCCGGTAAAGCGGATTGATGAGCAACTTCAAGTCCATGGTGTCCGGATTGTAGTCCATTAGCGGCAATTTGATGAGCCCGTAGCCGTCATAGGTAATAAGATGGATGTCGCCTTTGTTAGTAAGGAGCATCCCGTATATCTCTTTTTTCTTGTTCTCCATCATCTTGATGTTTCTGATCCCAAGATCAGAGGGTATCGGGGTTTTCACTACAACCGGTTCTCCCCTGACCCGCTTGACGTGATATGTACATCCATTTGCATCAACCACGAAGAAGCCCTCATCAAATGGCTTGAGGATCGATACCCTGCCTGCCGTAAGGCGTGCCGGAAAGACAAACCCTGCTTGCTTCATGGCGTTGGTGAACTTATCAGTAAGCCCTTGGTCAACGGTGTTCGTGTCCACATTGATGAATTCCATCCTGTCGGTCATGCGGAAGGCATCCTCCGGGAATCGCAGCCTTGTCACACCGGGCTTTGACTCGAGGAGCGGAAATACCTGAATCCGTGGGCTGCGGTCAGCGATCATGCGGGGTTTAAGCTCAAAGACCTGCCTGTTTTCCTTGATGGTCTGCTTATCAAAAGTCCGGCCGTCGATAGTCATGGGCAGCTTGCCCCATAGTTCCATGTTCTTGTAGTAGACAAAGGGGATCAGGGTCTCAAAGGTCATCCGGTCGTAATCATTGCCGCTTTCGTCCTGTGTTACGAAGTTGTGACCTTCACCCACCATCTCGCGGAACACAAATTTCTTTATCACCGGGCTGAAAAAGAGCTGTGTCTTTCCCACCTTCTTTTCGGATACCTTGTGATAGAGAAAGGGCATATACACGCTCATCACCACGATTGCCAGTACAATCAGCGCATACCGGGCGAGTCTTGGGACCATCATGAACTCCTGTTGCGGTAACGGTAGGCAGGCAGGATAACAGAGGGAATGAACAACATGGAAATAAGCGCTGGTTTCCATAGCGCCCAGTTGTAAGTCTCATAGTCATTGCCTTGATAGAAGAGCCACAAAAACCCGCCTGCTATTGCAAGATAGACGAACTTCCTGGACAACCGGGGTTCCATGGCGGTCAGGGCCGTGCCGAGATATGCAACCAGCCCGGAGAAAAGCCACGGGAGCGCAGTCAACAGGGCACTCTCCGCCCCTTCACGGGGAAAGAACCTGGCGATGATGGTATAGAGCATGAAAGCATCGAGCATGCCGATTACAGCCACTCCAAGAAGACCTGCGAGCACGCAGCAGAGTACCATGGAATTGGGCCGCACCGGCAGGTGAAGGGAAAGCCTGAAACGGTGGCCGATCATCTCCGGCGTAAATTGGGCAGCGCCGATAATCACCCCGGTGATAACCAAAAGGTATTTCATGTACGCATAGTGGAGCGTGCCGATCTTAAAGGCCTGATACCAGATCATTTCGGCGTGTTCGATCGTGAAGAGATGCCTGAGGTCTACAAAGAGATAGACAAAGACACCAATATTCAACACAAGGGCAACGCCCCAGAAGAGGCGGACTTTTAGCCACTCCTTGTACAGGATGGATGAAAGCATGGTAGTTTAGTATTTCCCGGTAAGTCCAATGAATGCGTCCTCAAGCGTCATTGGGACTTGCTCAAGGCCGGCGGTCTCGATGCCCATTTCCGCAAGATGGG
Source organism: Deltaproteobacteria bacterium UBA3076 (assembly GCA_002367355.1). Classification (GTDB taxonomy): domain Bacteria; phylum Desulfobacterota; class Dissulfuribacteria; order Dissulfuribacterales; family UBA3076; genus UBA3076. The sequence goes on from DFBQ01000051.1 coordinate 10,593, forward strand.
CGCCCACCTCAGTCATGGGCCGGAATGAGTACACAGAGACGTTATCACCTGAGATGTCGAGGTTCCTGATTACGTCATCCCTGTGCAGGGTGTTTGCTGAACCGTTGCGCTTGAAACGAAACTGCTTAAAACCAATCATGAATTCATCCAGTGAGGTCTGGAGGACTTCTCCACCCCGGTCAAGGAACATGACCTCGTTCACCAGGTTTTCCAGGTCCTGGACTATGTGGGAAGTGACAAATACGGTTTTCGTACCGTCATTCACGTACTCGCTCAGGTATTCGAGGAAAAGGCGTCGATACCCCGCGTCCAGCCCCATGGAATAGTCATCCAGGATCATGAGCTCAGGCTCCTGAGCGAATATCAGCCCAAGGACAACTTGTGAACGCTGTCCGCAGGACATATTCTTTATCTTGTGATCATAGGGCAGGTCAAGCCTGTCAACCAGCCCATAATACAGGTCCCGGTTCCAGGAAGGATAGTGGGCGGAGTAGAACTTTTCGATCTGGGCGATTGACATGAACTCATAGGCCAGATGTCCTTCAAAAAGGAGGCCGATTTTGCTCCTGGCGGCCGGTGACAGGTTGTGGGAGTCCTCCCCCAGGACCCGGCACCTGCCGGAAACAGGGCGCAGAAATCCCATGAGTATCTTGATAAGGGTGGTCTTACCCACCCCGTTTTTGCCCAGGAGGCCAAAGATGCTCCCTCGCGGGACAGTGAAACTCAGATTTTCATGAATGACCCGTTTCCCATAACAATGAGTCAGATTTTCTACTTCAATGACGTTTTCCATTTATTGATATAACCCCCCTCCCCTTGAGGGGAGAGGGTTACGTTAAGGAGTGACAGGATGAGGTATCAAGTTATTTCATATCCACTGCCTTGATCCAGATAACAGCGTCCTGCGACAACTCCTTGCCATCGTGTTGCGTATCAGGACCTACACCAAGAGCCGCAAAGCCCCACCAACCGGCTTTTGGAATACCGAAGGCGAATTCCCCTGCGGCATCTGCCTTTATGCCCAAGGTAACAAAGGCATCCTGGGGTGCTTCGGCCTTCGCCTCCTTGGCAAACGCATTCTTATCCATCATAGGCATATGATTCATATACTCGACTTCCACTTCGGCAAAGGGAACGGGTTTGCCTGCACTCTTCACAATACCCCTGAACACATTTCCTGTCCAAAGGGCATAGGGTTTATCCAGAGGGACGATTTCAGCGGGAAGCCCGATTTCTGCATCCCAATCTGTAGGTGCACCCACCGTATTGACAACCATCTTCGTGATCTGCTGCATATAGATGCCTTCTCCCTCATCATAGTAGTACGTAGGAACAAGGCAGAAAACCCAGTCTCCCATGCCTCTCAGTTTATAAGAGGTTTCAAAGGCCTTGCCCGAGTTTGTCAGGCTCGTCCAGGTTATAGGCTTGAGAGTATCCAAAAGGTCTGTTTTCTTTTCCTTGTGGACCACGAAGAACTCCAGAGGGGTACCCATATCCATGGTATGCCCGGCCTCGAAGGGATGGGTGAATACCAGCTTGAGATCGATCTCTCCTCCCTTTTCCAGTGCAATTTCAGGCGTATAGATCATCTGGAAATGGGCAAAAGCAGGTATGCTAAATAACAATGATACGATGAATCCAAGCGAAACAAAAAGTATCTTCTTCACAATATATTCTCCTCTCTTCTGTCTTTTTGTGTCAATTATGTTATTAACTATCCTTGAGGTTATCCCTGCATAGCAGGGGTGATTTTCCACCGGGGGAGGAGGGGGCTATCCTCCTCGCCTCCGAATTGCCGGAGCTTCACTCCACGATATCATCACCATTTACCTCCACCAGGTGACCAGGGCCGGCATCAAACTGCATCTTGTAGGGCCCGTCAGGTTTCTTGCACGTGAACTCGCTATCCTCGTTCATCTTACCCTCCATAAGGACCTTTCCGGATGCATCCATCAACCTCATAGTCACGCCTGCGGCCGACGACCCGTCAGAAAAGCCGCCCTCGCATGTAATGGTCCCATCCCCGTTGTCGTAACACGAGCAAAGAGGGGTATGGGCCAGGGCCAGGGAAGCAATGAACAGGCTGAAGGCCGATAAGCCGGCTACTAAAAATGTTTTTCGCACTAAATTCACCTCCTTTTCTTAAGTCGTTTTCGACTTGTTCTTTAAAAATCCAGTCCCAATAGTTATTGCCAACGCAAGGCAGTAAAAGGCAATCATGGCCTGCAACCCGTTCAGTTCAAGGAATGTACCCCCTGAAAAAATCAGAGTCGCCACGGCAGTCCCCAGGACTATTGGAAATAACATGGAAAAGATCATCCACCGTATTTGCCCGGTCTGGATCTTCACCATAATGCTGGTTGCCACGCAAGGGGGATAGAGGACTATGAAAAGCATGAGCGCCAGGGCATGAAGGGGCGTAAAACCCTTCTCGCCCTTCTCCATCCTTGTCTCAAGGGTTTCCCCTTCTTCCTTTTGCTCGTAAAGGGCCCCCAGGGTCGCCACACTGCTTTCCTTGGCGGCAAACGATGCCAGTAGAGAGACATTGACGCGCCAATTAAACCCTGCGTATTGTGTGTACGGCTCCATGGCGCGGCCAACACGCCCCAGGAAGCTGTTATCGATCTTTTCCTTTTTTATCTCTCTCAGAAGCTTCTTTCTCGCACTAAAGACCTTTTTAAATGCCTTGTTTACGCTTTTTGCTTCCTTGTCTTTCTTTGGCCGCACGATCTTGAAGAACACAGAGTTTTCCGCCTTGAATTTCTCATTGACGGCCAAGGCCGCCTCCTTGCCCTTTGCCATCATCTTGGCGTTCTTGTATTTATCCCAGTAAAGGACTAATGCCATAAGGTTTTCCCCCTGGACATAGTCTGCATAGGGATTACCTTCTATCTTCCGGTAAAAGCCTGCAATGGCGCGATCCTTTTCTGTATCGTAATACGCCTTTCTTTCATCGCTCAGCCCTGGGAACTGGAGCAGTATGAATATGATGATGGCAATGGCCGCCACGATGGTGATAATTTTCCTGATAAAGAGCCAGACCCTTTCTACTGCACGGCCGAGCACACCCCGAATCGTGGGGATGTGATAGGGGGGCATCTCCATGATAAAGGGGCAGGTGTCTTTGTTCTTGAGGACCGTAAGGGTCAGGATTTTTGCCACGGGCAGGACCATCAAGAGACTTATGGTTGAGATGAAGAACATGGCCGGGCCCTTGTGTTCGGCAAAATAGATATTGATCATCAGGACATAGAGTGGGACCTTGGCCAGGCAGTTCAACATGGGGATCGTCAGGATAGTGGCGAACCTCGCCCTTTCGTCCGGGATGCCCTTGCAGGACATCACGCCGGGTACAGCGCACCCGCCCACATAGATGCCGCCCAGGACCATGGGAAGAGTGGATTGGCCGTGGAGTCCGAATTTATTAAAAATCCTGTCCAGGATAAAGGCCATCCTCGGCATGTAACCGCTGTCTTCCAGAATGGCGATAAGGCCGAACAATATGAAAAATATCGGGATATAGTTTAACAGGGCATTGATGCTGTCCACAAACCACAAGGTCATGGACCGGATAAGAGGCGCATCTATAAATCCCGGGGCGGGCAGAAAAGATTCTGTAATACTCCTGAGCTTTGCCAGCAGGGGCCAGGTATAATTTGTGATGTTGTACCCCTGGACAATGGAAAGATAGTAAAGGAGATAGATAACGCCTACCAGGATCAGAGGCCCGAGGAACTTGTGGCAGATGATCGCGTCGGCTCTGTCGGAAAGGGGTTGCGTGAATGCGGCTTTGGGCTTGACGCATGATCTGCTGATAGTGTCCGCTACCTTGTACCGGCTGAATGCGATATGTCTTTCCGGCTTCTCATTGTGCTTTGACTCAAACTCCTGTCTCTTGTTTTCTATGAATTCAAGGACTTTCCCCGGTGTCGAATGGAGTTCCCGGATTAGCTTCAGCGCCTCGCTGTCGCCCTCAATGAGCTTGATTGCAAGCCATCTACCGGGATAATTCTTGGAAAGCACTCCGTTGCCCGAAAACTCGTTCTCGATTTCGGTCAGAAAGGGTTCCATGGGGCCATAGTCTATGAGGAAGGGCTTTGGAGACCGCTCCGAACCGGCAACCGAGTTGATGGACTTTAAGAGTTCCTTTTTTCCCCTTCCTTTCTTGATTGCAGTAAGAATCACCGGGGCCCCGAGTTGACGGCTCAGTTCCTGCGTATCAATGTTAATGCCCCTTCTCCCAGCCACGTCCATCATGTTGAGGTCCACAACCAGGGGGACCCCCATTTCCAGCAACTGAAAGGTAAGATAGAGATGGCGTTTCAGATTCGATGCGTCTGCCACATTGACAACCACCGAGGGCTTTTCATGCAGGAGAAAGTCGCGTGAGACCCGCTCCTCCGGGGAGTATGAGGTAAGGCTGTATGTCCCGGGGAGGTCAACAACCTCCACCTTCATCCCGTCGTACCTGTAAGAGCCGGTCATCTTTTCGACCGTGACTCCGGGATAGTTGGCCACGTGCTGGCTGGCCCCTGTGAGCGCGTTGAAGACCGTGGATTTCCCGCAATTGGGCTGCCCTGCCAAAGCTAACAGGGCCTTTTTCTTCTTCAACGGTCCTCAACCTCAACGAATTTGGCTTCTGCGTGACGAATACTCAAACAATACCCATCCAGCTCCAGTTCCATTGGATCCTCAAGGGGAGCGTTACGGATCACCTTCATTTTGAGTCCGGGGTAAACCCCCATATCCATGAGCCTCTGGCCCAACTTGTCATGTGCGTGAAGTCTCTTGACAAGACATTCTCTTCCTGGCCTTAAATCATCTAAAGTCATAATTACTTCCTTAATTTAGTCAATTTAGTCGGCCTTGAATTGCCGACTATGGTAGGATTCTTTTCACAACTCACAACTGTTCTTATCCCCACAGAGAGAGAAGACCGTCCACTACTTCCTTTGTCTGTTCCGGTCGATTTTTCAGCCCGGCTAAGGCCTCCCACAATCCCGGGTCCAGACGCTCAGGATCGTATTCAACGACTGCGGACAGGGCCAAAGCGTTGACCCGTACACTGAGGATGCCGGGGATCTGATTCACATGGTTCCCCAGGTCCACCCCCTGAAGAGACTCGATGCCGGAAAATGAAATCCTGAGCCTGATCCTGCCGGGGATGTGATGGGCAATCTCCAGGTGTGGTACAATGTCTAACAACGTCTGGATCACTTTATTTTTCAAAGCCGTATCATTCATCATGTATCTTTGAGCCGTTATTTTTTTTCATCCTTCATATTACCTGAAACTCTGTTTATGACCCCAAGTTTCAGGACTTGTGTTTCTTCCNNCCTTCCACCTTCCACCTTCAGCCTTCAACCTTCCTCACTCTTGTCCGGCCCCAGCCCCGGTGCATCCCAAGCCATAAGCCGGCTGGAATTGAGCAGGATGCCAAATGAATGAACTATGTGTAGTGCCCCGGCCATAATTGGCGGGAGCATACCTGCGGCCCCGAGTATCACACCTCCTATGTTGGTGGAGACAGCCAGCCAGTGATTCTGCTCGATGGTTTTAATAGTCTCGTGGCTGAGCTGCCGAAGCCTTACAATGCACTCAAGATCGCTATTCACCAAGGCAATATCCGCTGCCTCAATGGCAACTTCGGCCCCTCCGGCCCCCATGGCCACACCCACGCTGGAACTCGCCAGGGCCAGGGCGTCGTTTACGCCGTCACCCACCATGACCACCTGTTTGCCCTGGGCTTCGAGCTGTTCCACATAGTGTGCCTTTTCCTTGGGAAGCAGGACAGCCTGGTAGTCGTCAAATTCAAAGTCCTCGGCCATGGCCTTGGCTACCGGCTCTGTGTCTCCGGTGACCAAGTGCATGCTGGAGATTCCGTCCTTACGGAGCCAGTTGATCACATCTCCGGCACCGGCTCTGATGGTATTGGATACTGCTATCAGCCCCTGGGCCTTTCCGTTTTTTGCCACATAAACTACGGTGTTTCCCCTGGCGATGAGGTCACCCGCATGGCCCTTGAAATATTTTATGTTGACCCCATCCTCGTCCATGAACTTGTCGTTCCCTACCAGGATCTTGTCTCCATCCAACCGGGCCCGGACTCCCCGGCCCAGAATAAACTCGCACATAACATGGGGTTTGGGCTTAATGCCCAGTTCAGCAGCAGCAGCCACCAGGGCCTGGGCCATGGGATGCTGGTAATAAGCCTCTGCAGTGGCAGCCAGGGCAAGGACACTTATCGGGCTCTGCCTCGTAGTCCGTGGGATCACCTCGACCACTCGTGGAACCTCGGTGGTAAGAGTGCCGGTCTTGTCAAAACAGAAACAATTCGCCTCGCCTATATGCTCAAGGTAAAGCCCTCCTTTGATGAGGGTGTGGTTCCGGGCCGCATTGGCAAGGGCGGCTGAGACTGCGGTAGAAGCAGCCAGTACAGTCGCACATGGGCAGGCCAGGACCAGCATCACCGTGAAGGCCCGCAGGGGATCCATGGTGATGATCAAGGTTCCCAGGACCGCTGCAACGGAAATGCGCATGAGTCGCGAGGCCAGTATGTCTGCACGTTTCTCCGAAGGTGCCCGGTTCTCCAGGGAGTCTTCCACCAGATGCAGGATTCGACAGAGATAGGTCTCATCTCCCACCTTTTCGGCCCGGATGAAGATTGCCCCTTGCTGGACAATGGTACCGGCAAAGACACGGTCCTCCGCCCGGCGTACCTCAGGCTCAGACCGGCCGGTGATAGGGGCCTCGTCCACCAGGGCCTCTCCTTCGAGTACCACCCCGTCCACAGAGATTTTCTCACCTGTGTGACATACTACGGTATTGCCGGCCTTGACCTGGTCCGCAGGCATTTCCACCTCCACTCCGTCAACTACGATAAAGGTATTTTTTGCCGCCACCTGGAGAATATCGCGAATCGCCCTGCGGGATCGTTCACCCACATAATCTTCAAGGAGCATACCGATCCGCAGGATCCAGATGATTTCCAGTGCTGCAACTGCCTCTCCAACAAAAATAGCCACCACGCAGCTAACGGCCAGGAAGGGGAATAGGCTCATATACCGGCCCTGGCACAGATTCTCCCAGGCATGCTTGAGGAGCGGCAGCGCCCCGACTGCCGATACCAGTGCGATGAGGCTGAAGGGACCCTGTGACAAAGGGGATTTAAATATAACCTCACGAATCAGGACATAAGCCATGAAACCAGTGAGGGCTATCACCTCTACGAGGCGGCCTACCAGTGATCTCTCAGGCTTGGAGGGACGACAATCCGGACATTTCAGGCCGCAGGTCACAGGGCGCAGGCCCTCTTGGCCCGGCGCAATAACCTGATCGTCATTCAGCCACTGGTTAAGGAGCTTTAAAAGACCTGAAGGAGATACCTTATCCGGATCATAGAAAAGTATGACACTCCCTGTCACAGGCCTTACCTTGGCGCCGGCCACGTCTGCCTGCCTGGAGACCCAGTCCGCCAAGGCTGCAGCCCTGTTGCCGTTATAGCGGATGTCTGCAACCCTGACACGCATACGACCGGGGATGCTGTGCCGGACTTGTAATCCCTTTTGATTAAGTTCGCTTTTATTCATTATTCTGTTCCTGAAAAGGACATAATCTCAATAAAATTTTTCGTAACTTCTCAATAAGTCTGGGTACCAGTCACTGGATTCCCGCCTTCGCCTGTCTGCGTGCGACGCACAGGCAGGCGGGAATGACGATTGGGTGTGAGCGCCTGTCATTCCGGCAAAAGCCGGAATCCATTGGATAGTCGCAAAATATGATTTGCCCGGACTTATTGAGAAGCTACAATTTTTCCACCTGTGCGGTTAGATATTAGATTTATTGTTAGGGAACCAAAAAGGGAATTATCACGAAAGCACGAAAGATTAAAAACACGAAAGGGAAGTCTGTGGATGGACGCGCCAACTTGACTCTTAGGTTTTTGTTCCGTGTTTTCGTACCTTCGTATTTTCGTGATTGATTTTAAATAGTTTCTTAACCGCACAAGGTCCAAATTTTTCAGTTAAAAAATAATTATAGACAATTATAGTTACTACTATTGCAATTCATTCTCTACTTGAATACCGAGAGCACCTTATAAAACAAGCTCCCCGTTTTGTCAACTCACCTTATGAATAAAGCCTTAACCGGAGAGGCTCAGCAAAAAAGGGGCTTGACAAATGATCCTTTCCCTGTTTTTTATGGAGCAAGTTTAATCCTTAATAATATTCTTTTGCAATAACATAAAATACAAATAGTTTTCTTTATTGAATGATCGTGGCCCATATTACGTCGGAAAATCAATGAATCCAGAGTGTTCAGGCGGCGCAAGTCAAGTCGGTGAGATGCTCGCCGATGCTGATTTGGAAATCGCACACGAGCTGCCGGGCAGGATCCGATTCAAAGGGCCATTTCTTTCACACCCTGCCTTAGATAGACCTTTTTTTGAAGCCTACATCCTGGCAATGGAAGGGGTTGAGGATGTGAGGATAAATCACAAGGCCTCTTCCATCATCATAAAATACCATGGAAATTCCGACACCCGCGACCGGATTCTGTCATCTTTGGCTGTTCCTCCGAAAGAGACCATATCGGACCAGAGATACATCGATACCAGGATCGATGCCGACGTCAGCGGCATCATCCTGTCTCTGGCTGTTCTCCTGGCCCTTCCCATCCTGCCCATGCGTCTGAAGGCTATCATTTCATGGCTTTCAGTCTCTCCGGTAATCCTGGAAGGCGCTACGGCTCTTGTCACCAAAGGCCTCAAGGTAGAGGTCCTGGATGCAACCGCTGTTACCCTTGCCCTTGTCAGGAGGGATTACTTTACGGCCAATGCCGTTCACCTTTTGCTGAGGACCGGTGACTATATCCACCACACAACTGAAACCAACTCAGACCGTCTGATCAGGAGCCTTCTGAGGCCTGAGACTGGCATGGCCTGGGTGGAGGAGGAAGGCACGGAAAGGCAGATACCCATTTCAGAGATCCTGCCTGGCCAGTTGGTGGCAGTTGGGGCAGGTGACCTTATCCCGATAGACGGCCGGATAGAGCAGGGTACGGCCCTAGTCAACCAGGCCTCCATGACCGGGGAACCTGTGCCGGTCAGGAAAGAGGTCGGCGACACGGCAATGTCCGGCACAGTGGTCGAAGAAGGCAGGATCAAAATAAAAGCTGTGAGCGTTGGCAGAGAGACCACTACAGCCCGTATTTCCCGCTATATCGAGTCCTCGTTGAAGACAAAATCTGTTGCCCAGAGAGAGTCTGAAAAACTGGCTGACCGCCTGGTGCCCCTGACATTCGCATTGGGTGGCGTGATGGCTGTCCTTACCAGGGATCTCGAAAGGGCTGCTGCTGTATTTATGGTGGATTACTCCTGCGCCATTAAGCTCTCCACACCGGTATGCATCAAGATTGCCATGTACCAGGCAGGAAAGGAGGGAGTCCTCGTAAAGGGCGGTCAGGCCATTGAGGCAATGGCTGGAGTAGACACTATAGTTTTTGACAAGACAGGGACCGTCACCAGCGGGCAGTTTGAGGTGACCGACTGCATTTCCCTGGCAAAAGACCTGGACAGCGACGGTCTCCTGGCCCTGGCTGCTTCGGCAGAGGAACATTACTCTCATCCCATAGCCGACGCGGTTGTCCGGGCGGCAAAAGAGAAATCCCTGGCATTCTATGATCATTCCGAGGTGGACTTCATCGTTGCTCACGGCGTGGCCACTTATGTTGACGAAAAAAGGCTCCTTATAGGTAATGAGCATTTCCTTAAAGACGACGAGGGGATCGACTTCAGTCCTGTTCCTGAAATCAAGAGCAGGCTGGCAGGCGAAGGAAAGGCGCTGCTCTTTGTGGCACTGGACGGTCGTCTCATTGGGGTCATCGCACTTCGTGACACTATCAGGCCTGAGGCCCGGGCTGTGATCGGACGGCTCAAAGAACTCGGAGTTAAACGTACGGTGATTCTCACAGGCGATCACCACACAAGGGCCAAGGCCATTGCCGAATCCCTCGGGCTTGACGAGTTCTACAGCGAGCTTCTGCCTGAAGACAAGGTTGCCAAAATAGCCGAATTCCAAGCCCGCGGGAACAAGGTCGCCTTTGTCGGGGACGGCATTAACGATGCGCCAGCTATGATGGCAGCGGATGTCGGCATTTCCATGGCCCAGGGTTCGGATATCGCAAGGGCCACAGCAGAGGTAGTCCTTCTGAAAGAGGGTCTCGTGGGGGTAGCTCTTGCCAGGGAGGTGTCTGTCAAAACCATGGGTCTTATCCGTACGAATTTCGGTCTGGCCGTGGGGATCAATTCATCCATTCTCATCGGTGCAACCATTGGCTGGCTTTCTCCTCTTGCGTCAGCGATCCTGCACAACACTTCAACCGTAGGGATTCTCCTGAACGCCCTGACAGGAGTTTCTCTAGAGCATGACACGGTACCAAAGTGAGGTGATAAAGTGCTGACACTTTTCGATGCAAAACCAGGACCCTTCAGGATAATACACATAGAAGGGAACAGGCTGGCCCGGCGTCTGGAAGACTTCAGAATCCTCCCTGGAAGGGTGATAACAAAGATCGAGTTAAAGAGCGATAAGGACACAGCCCCTGCCATCCGTGTAGCCACAAAGGAACGGGAAGGGGTCCTGGGCGGAGGTATGAGTCTTAAGATCTGGGTAGATTATCAGGATTCCATTATAACCCTGGCCTCCCTTCCTCCCAAGGCAACCGGTGTGGTTAAGGAGCTTTCCGGGGGAAAGTTTATGGTTGATGCTGTAGGCCTTCTTGGAATACGAGAAGGTGAGGAAGTAACGCTCCTTCACCGGCTGCCGCCTATGGACTATGTGGTCAGGGTGGATACACGCCGGATCAGAGTCGGCGAAGGGGCTGCCGCCAAGATATGGGGAACAATAGAAGGCAGGCCTGTTCAACTCACGGCCCTTGGTCACGGACGTTCGCTCGTTGTGGAACAAATCGCCGGAGGCATGACGTCTTTGGAGCACTTTGAAAAGCTGGGTATCAGACCTGGGTCCAGGATAGTAGTGGAAGGGGTGGAGCCCAGGCAGAGCCTCGGCATTGGAAGGACCCAGATTGTGCGCATTCAAAGCCCGGATGGAATGGAGCTATGGCTTGGGGAAAGAGAAGCTTCATATATCACGGGAGTGATGGTTAAATAGGTGGAAGGTAGAAGGTAGAAGGAAAGAGAAACACAGGACCTGAACGCTGAAATCCGAGGTCACAAACAAAATTTTAGGTTAAGGACCCGTAAAGGAATAAGTAATTCTAGAAGAATTAGGAGGAAATAGCTTATGGAACAAAGTATTGAGGGACAACAGGCGATGGCGGAAGGTCCTAAGGCGCCTACCGAAACGGCAGGCATGGCCGGAGGGCAGTCTGCTGCCCAGCCGGCCATGGGACAACAGTCCCAGGGAGGTGGTTGCGATTGCGAAGAGACCGCATCAAATCCCCAGCCCCAGATGGCACAGCCTGCAGGTCAGGCTGTGAATATGGGCCAGCCGATGGCTGCTCCTGGTCAGCAGACAGTGGCCATGAACCCGCAGATGGGAATGACTATGGAACAACAACCTTCAGCTCTTGGGGCGGCTGCGCAAGCTTACGGCGCTTCTCCTGTTACTCAGAACCCTGGAGTAATGCCGGGGGCCGGCATGAATCCCCAGATGGCGCAGCCTGCAGGTCAGGCTGTGAATATGGGCCAGCCGATGGCTGCTCCTGGTCAGCAGACAGTGGGCATGAACCCGCAGATGAGCCAGCCTGCAGCTCAGGCTGTGGGCATGGGACAGCAACAAGCCATGTATGATCCGAATCAATACGCGGCTTGGCAGGCATGGTACCAGCAGCAGGCCGCTCAAGCGGCCAACGCAGCCGCTATGGCTTCCCAGGCAGCTGGACCCGGTGGTGTTGCAGCGGATGGCAGAGCTCATCATCCGAAATTCGAGGAACACAAATACGGTCAGATGATAGACATGGTAGGCAAGTTTTTGAACGGTGAAGCCAATGTAGGTGAAGTGGTCAATGGCCTATTCAGTCTCAATTTCCAGGATGACCAGTTCTGGAAAGGCGCTATGGTAGGGGCTGTGGCCGCGTTGTTGCTGACGAGCGAGACGGTTCAGTCAAGCATTACCAAGACCGTAGGTTCAATGTTTGCCACTGCTCAGAGCGGAGCCGAAAAGGTGACCAAGACATTCAAAGAAGCCACTGAAGAAGTCAAGAAAGAGAAGAAGTAACCGTGAACCCTGAACCTCTGAACTCCTACGAAAAAGAAATAAAATAAATACAAGGAGAATTAAATGACAACTCATCCAACACATATCAATCAAAACCTTTCAGCGCCGGCAGCACCTGCGTATCCGGTTCACCAGGCAGCTTCTTACTATCCGGCGACACCAACGTATCATCTGGCCCGCACTACTACGCCTGCTCTTTATCCCACTGCCGTGCTGGCAACCGGAGTGATCGGGGCCGTAGCAGGAAGCAGCGCGGCCATGGCAATAAATCTCCATCGGGTACAAGATAACCAGATGACCATGCTTCAGGCAGGTATAGACAGCCTTGCCAAGGGAGCAGGGGCAGGTGTGGCGACTGCTGCCGGTATTGCTGTCGCCAAAGCCGTCGGTGGCGGGAGTCTGGCCACCTTGCTTGTCATGTTAGGAACAGCTACGGGAGTCGGCTACATGCTCAACGCGGTAGGAAAGACCACAGCGGCCAAGGCCACAAGTTCAAAGGCAGAGAAGTCGAAATAACGACTTTCCTGACCGGAGCCGTGGTCTATTAGATGTGATCTTAGATACTTTAGTTGTTGAAAACCACTATAGGAGATAATTTCATGGAACAGATGAATCAATATATACAAGACCCATCCTTCGGAGGAATGCCGACCGGCAATCCATACATGGTCCAACCCGGTGTTGCCGGACCTGTTTTTCCTGGTCCTACACCGTCTCCATGGCCTCCATCATCCATGATGCCGGGGCCGACAATGCAGCCTCCGGGGGCTTCGGGGCCTATGCCGGGTACGGCCGGACCTGTTTTTCCTGGTCCTACACCGTCTCCATGGCCTCCGTCACCCATGATGCCGGGGCCGACAATGCAGCCGCCAGGGGCTTCGGGGCCCATGCCTGACGCCATGTCACACGGAATGGCTCCAGGAGATGCCTCACCATATTCTGCACCTGATGGAGGACACACCTGCAGTTGCAAAGATAGTTCCCACAGCCATCCAGGAGATCCCTCAGCGCACCCGGGTGTTTCACCCGCTGCCATGCCCCGTGATTATCTTTATGAGGCCTACCAGTTCGGTCCGGCAGACTATTCTCCGGCTGTAGGGGTGCCCCAGTTCGCCAATCCCGCTGATTCCCAGTGGCTCGGCATGAACTTCCGGGACGACCAGTTCTGGAAGGGCGTGCTCCTCGGCGCTGCTGCGGCGCTGCTTGTTACCAACGATACTGTGCAAAAGGCCGTGATGAAAGGTGCTGCCTCAGTATGGACTGCGGCGCAGAGCGGAGTAGAAGAGGTGAAGGAGAAGTTCGAGGACGTAAAGGCAGAGATACAGCAGAAGACAGCCAAAAAGAAATAAATATCCTGAGCAGATCGTAGAGGAGGTCTGTGGTCATAGCAGCCTCCTCTGCGTCTTGATCGCGACTTTCTGCAGCAAGGTTGGTAATACCTAAGTTGAGCGATTAGCNNTAGCCATTAGCGTTTAGCTTTGAAAAATCAAGGCCTTACGTTAATTAAAAATAACATCCAACGGGTGAAAGTTTGTAATAGCAAAACTTCCTGTAATCATTAAACTAATAGCTAACCGCTAAAGGCTAATCGCTTAATTTAGGTAAGATTGGGTCAAAAGATATGATTGATACAAAGACGGCAAGGACTTGGTCCAAGGCAGGAATGGTGATTTCACTGGGTGGTCTGGTCTGGACCGGAATGGGGCGAGGATGTGTTAACCGCCAGTGGCATACCTGGGCCGGGATTGCGCTCGTTGGCTTTTCAGTCTGGCACTACAATGTCTATAATCCTCCGTCCCTGAAAGCGCTGAAACATACGCGGAAGTCCTGATCCCCAGGTCAGCAGTCCGGTGACTCTATTTTGGTGACAAATCTCAGAAAGTATATCTAGTTCTGTCAATCTTGACATATTATTCATTACGCATATAATATACGTAAATATCAGATAAGGAAAAATATGAAAACAGCAACTGTTGGAGAAATTCAGAAAAATTTTGCCCGGGTTCTTAGCGGCATTAATAATGGTAAAGAAATAATCATTACAAAAAGAGGAAAACCGGTAGCCAGGATAGTGTCCTTAGCCCCTAAAAGCAAAATCGAGTGGCCTGATTTCTACAATGAAGCTATTGACCTTAAAGGAAAACCAATAAGCGAAATAGTTATTGAAGGCAGGGAGGACAGGTTCTAAGTGCTCTACGTCGATACGAGTGTAATCGTTAAACTCTATATCAAAGAAGAACATTCCCTGGATGTCTCAAATTGGCTTAAGGAAAACAATGAAGCCATTCCTTTAACAATTTTTCACGAATTAGAGTTCAACAATGCTATCAATCTGAAGGAATTCAGGACTGAGATTACAACGGATGAGATACGTCTTGTTATGGCAAAATTCGCTGAACATGAAAGCAAAGGAGTTTATTATCGTCCACAAATAAGCTGGACTGACACATTCAGATACGCTGTTGATTTATCGAAAAAGCACACGAGTAAAACGGGCTCAAGGGCTTTGGATATTCTGCATGTGGCCTCAGCTTTATCAATTAAATCTGACAGGTTTCTTACTTTCGACGAGAGGCAATCCAAATTAGCTTCTCTATCCGGGATAAGAATAGAAACTTTCTAACTGAATATCCATGCCCTTCGGCTTTACCTCAAACTCAAGGTTATCGATACACCCTGTAAGGATATAAGGACAATGTCCTGGTATCGGCAGACAAGATAAAGACGAGGGGGCAGGAATCTGCCCTTTGCCTGAATATGAATAAGGGTAGTTTTAAAAACTGTATCTCAATCTCAGATAGACCATATCATTATCGTTGAACCGGCCCAGACGGGAATCTCTGGGTCCGTTGAAAAACATGGTTCTTCGCTAGTTAGGAACGAAAAATAAATAACTTGAACAAAATCAAACGGAACAGTAGCATCCTACAGGCGGATTTCATTCTCGTTATAACTAAAAATTAGTCACAAAAAATGAAATTCTTATACACTAAATAGAGTCAGATTAATCTCAAATTGAGCCATAATCAGGTCAATTAAGTTTATGAATAAAAAATAACACAAGACAAATTAATACAATTCAGGCATCCTTCATATCAAGCCAA
>DFBQ01000092.1:0-3235 GCA_002367355.1 Deltaproteobacteria bacterium UBA3076
TCAGTTGACCCCGTGAACGGTTACCAAGGCCAATATCTCTTAATCTTCTCGGCAAATACTCCAAATGTCTCCAGGAACGTGTTGTCCACATCCATAGATTCTGGTTTCAAGGCAATCACATGACCAGCAACGATCTTTGCTTCCGCAATGGCAGAAAGGACTATAGGACGGCTATCCACTTAAAGCGGGACAATTTCCGCCATTGTGGCTCTATGGCAACTCCACAATCAAGCAAAATCTGATGAGGTAACTATTCAGGTGGATAGACTGAAGGTAGAAGGCTAATAGGGACAAATCATGCGTAATCACACAAAACTGCGGGCATTTGAGTTGGCTGACGAGATTGCAGTATTAGTTTAGAGGATTCCTCTCTGTTCGATCGTTGCGAAATGCTTGAAATCCTTCAGCCTTCAGCCTTCAACCTGAATAGTTACCAATAAAGTATGTTAATCTGGTAAAATATCAGGGTTTGTGCTGTAGTCCAAAAACTTAAATCGGAAACTCAGGCTGGTCATAAAAAGGGGTTAAGTCGCTCTTTGGATTAAGTGCCCTAACCCCCTTAAAATTCTGGTGCCGGAGGCGAGAGTCGAACTCGCACGGGCGCAAGGCCCACGGGATTTTGAGTCCAGCGCGTATACCAATTTCACCACTCCGGCAATGTATTTTCCTGATACCAGAACCGAACTGCTGTGTCAATCAGCAAGTATCCTGTAGAAGCAAATCCTGAATTCTATCCCAGACCCTCTCGCCGACCTCTTCTTTGTGCAAAAGGGGCAGGGCCTCAACGTCGCCATCTGCGGAGACAATTAGGACCCTGTTATTTGGAACATCAAAGCCGGCATCAGGCTGAGACACATCATTGGCAATCAGTAAATCCGCCCCTTTAAGCCTTATTTTCTTTATGGCCTGCGCTTTAAGATCCTGGGTCTCTGCGCAAAATCCGACGATTATCTGTCTGCCCTTACGACTCTTTACCAACTGCGACAAGATATCATTTGTCCGTACGAGATCTAAACGCAGTTCAGGTGTGTTTTTTTTGATCTTCCGGTCGGCCCTGACAGCAGGTGTGTAGTCCGCTACTGCGGCAGTCATGATTATTACATGAGCATCTTGCGAAAGCTTGCCAATTATGTCCTCCATCTCGCCTGCAGTCTCCACGGGACAGATCTCTATTCCCGGAGGATGTGGAATGGAGGCAGGACCACTTACAAGGGTCACTCTTGCACCGCGCCTGAAGGCAACCATGGCCATAGCATAACCCATGACTCCTGAGGAACGATTAGAGATATACCGGACGGGATCCAGATATTCTCTGGTCGGCCCGGCAGATACCAGTACATTCATTCCTCTCAAAGTCTGTGGGGTTGTCGCCTTTAGTATGGCCTCCCTCACCACAGACCACTCTGGCAGTCTTCCCTTGCCCTGGTCGCCACAGGCCGTTTCCCCTATCTCCGGCTCTATCACTCTGTAGCCCAATGTCTTAAGACGCTCTATGTTTGCCTGAGTCGCCGGATGCGCATACATGGCCGGATTCATTGAAGGTGAAAAAAGTACCGGACCGGAAAACGCCAGAAGTAATGTGGAAAGGAAATCATCCGCCAGACCATTTGCTGCTTTGGCAATTATATTTGCAGTAGCAGGCAGGACCAGAAAAAGGTCGGCAGATCTGGCAAGTTCTATGTGAGGAATGGTCTCAGCACCCTCCACGCAAAACAGATCCGTGTACATTTTTTCGCCTGTAAGGGCTGCGAAAGTAATGGGCGACACAAACTCGGTTGCATGCTTAGTCATCACGGGTATTACCCGTGTACCCAATGCACGAATCTTCTTGGAATAATCCGCCGCCTTATATGCGGCAATCCCACCGGTTATTCCAAGAAGGACGGTCTTCCCCTCTAATGGCGTATAGGGTGGGGCCTCCTCAGATAAAATCTCTGAGCCGGGAATCGGTTTCACATTATCATTGGGCAAGTGGTTCGCTCACCCAGATCTGGACCTCGGTCTTAAAGCCCATTCGTCCTTCATATATCTGTATAAGACAATAGGCGTTATGTCCCTTGGAGAATGCAAGGAAGCTCCGCTTTGCGTTCAATGTACCATCCAATACCCAGCCATGCATAGGCATGGATTTTGTGAAAAATTCCACCAGTGAAACCACTGTTACCCTGCCCTTGAATACCAATATTCCACCCTGGAAGCCCACAGTCTTAACCATTATCGTCTTGTCTTCAACCCTTTCAAGTTCAATGGGTATAGGAAGATCCGGAAATTCATAAATAACACTGGCCGCCTCAGAACCCGGAGCAGTTTGAGAGAATCCCGTCGAGGATTCCCCCGGTGCCGGACTCATCTGGGCGCACGAAGTCAGCAGAAAAAATGGCAGATAAAGGATCAAGGCAAAAATGAAGAAAACAGCGGATAATCTCCTGTGAAAGCGCATTTTACATCCTCCTATACTTGATTACATTGCAAAAACCATGGTTATTTTTCAAATATTATCACTTCTTCAAGTAACTTGCGAGTCGAAATCTGGTTTCTATGGGCAGGATGGCCCAGGGCCAGGACTGCCATGAGTTCGAGGTCTTTCGAAAGACCTAAGAGATCTCGTACTTGATCGGAATTCTTCAATATCTCCCCCAGCCAGACAGCCCCAAGGCCCAGTGAATGAGCGGCAAGAAGCATATTCTGAAGACAGGCGCCAACGGCCTGATGGTCTTTTAGTTCATGGTACATGGCATCCCTGTCCACAAAGACTGGAATCAGGGCCTTAGCCCCTTCAATAACCTTTTCGTAACGGGTCAGTTCCCCGACCTTGGCCTTTAGATCCTTGTCCGTTACTATTGCGAAACGCCAAGGCTGGTTGTTAAGTCCCGAAGGTGCCCAGGTACCTGCCCTGATAATTTCTATAAGTGTATCATGCTCTATAAGATCAGCGGTAAAATCACGCACACTTCTGCGTTTATATATGGCATCCAGTACCGGATTCATGGAAAGACCTCAAATTATTAGACATCCTTCACGACAAGTCAAAAGTAGTTCACACTTTATTGATTTTGTATTTTGGCAGTGAAATTTGAAACTTGAAATTTGAAATCGGGAAAAACACAAAGATGTAGATGCGTTACCTAATTTCAAAGTATCTTCTCAATAAGTCCGGGCAAATCATATTTTGCGACTATCCACTGGATTCCCGCCTTCGCGGGAATGACAGGCGCTCACACCCAATCGTCATTCC
>DFBQ01000092.1:3327-3480 GCA_002367355.1 Deltaproteobacteria bacterium UBA3076
GTAAACTGATGAATGAAGGATGCCAATAATTAATAGTCTTTCATATCAATTTCCTGGTACTTGAACAAGAGCAACCCGACAAGGCGGCCGTTTCATAGTATCACCTAAGTTGAGCTGTTAGCCATTAGGCTTTAGCTTTGAAAAATCAAGGCA
>DFBQ01000045.1 GCA_002367355.1 Deltaproteobacteria bacterium UBA3076
AAGTACAAATCTTTTTAATCTTCTTCCATAATTCAGCATTTAGCATTCAACATTTTCAATAAGGGATTTCACTAAAATAAAACTACCCGTTTCTACAGAAAGACCACAGTATCGACGGGCGGGTCTCATTTGTGTTGGGTAGAATATTATTAGTGAACTCCCTAAAAAGGAGTCTGAGATGCAATCGGTCAAGAATTTGAAAGGCTTAGTTTTTTCTGAGAAGAGCAAGTCGGTTTTTCTAAAAGCTATGCGGCTGGTTGTTGTTGCTTTCCTGCCCATACTATTGGTCCACTGTGCCCCACAGGACCAGGCGAACATGCTGGAAAGACGTGTAAGCACTCTGTCTGCGGAGAACCGTGCTTATGGCAATCAGATTAATTCCCTGAAGCAGGAAATCGCGGATATGGGAAAGGCCCAAGACATCGCCCCTGTGAGGAGTCGACAGGCAGAGCTTGCAAACCGGATGGAAGAGTTGCAGGCAGAACTCCTCAGGATGAACGGCCTGATCGACCAGATTGGCCACAAAAATGAGCAGGAGGAAGAGGAGACAGTTCGTTTCAGAAAAGATCTCAAGGAACAAGTAGAAAACCTGAGAGAAGAAGTCAAACTGCTTCAAGCCTCCACCAAGGTGACAAAGGAGGTGGAGCAGGCCAGGAAAAATGCCGCTCGGGGTGCAGTGGACCTGTATCAGCAGGCATTAGATCTAATCAAACAGAAAAAGTTTAAGGATGCCAAGAAGACCCTGAGGACATATATAGAAAAACACCCCCACGGGAAAAGGGTTGCCAATGCCTATTTCTGGATGGGTGAGTGTGAGTACAACCTGCAGCGCTTTGAAGAGGCAATTCTGGAATACCAAAAGGTAATAAGCAGGTACCCAAGGAATAACAAGGTGCCTGACTCCTTGCTGAAACAGGGCATTGCCTTTGCGAAGCTCGGAGACAATGAAAGCGCAAAGATAGTACTTAACAAACTCATCAAAAAGTACCCAAAGAGCCCACAAGTGAGCGTAGCCAAGAAAAAGCTTACAAGAATAAAATAGAAGTTGCTTCAGAGACTATATGAATCGGGGATTAACTATGGCAACTCCAGGGTTTAAGACCCTGTGCCGCCTTTTTTTATTTGTTGTTGCAAGTGTGCTGATTGCTGATAAAGCAGCGTGCGGTAGGGACGCCTTATCGATATCTGTAGGTGGGCTGTGGGATCTTAGCGGAGACCACCGCAGAGAGGGCCAAGCTGCCTATATGGCTGCGAGAAAGGCAGTAGAGTGTCTTAACTCCCAGGGGGGGATCGGCGGAAGGCCTCTTGAGTTGGTAGTGGCAGACACCAGAGGTGAACCGGGCAGATTGTTGCTCGAGGCCAGGAAACTTGTTGAGCAGAAAAAGGTAGTGGCCCTGATGGGCCCCACAAGTGAAACTCTGATTCCGGTCCTGAGAAACTATGCAGAGGCACACAATGTGCCCATGGTGTTGACATCCGGAGATGACCCACTTTTACCCTTCAGAAATAAAGAATCTGTTTCCTGGACTTATAGCATCTCTCCTGGCCTTGGACCTGCAATAAAGGCCCTTTTCCGGGAATTTGCCAGGGCCGGCCTTGAACCGGTGGCCCCCCTTGTGGCTGACAACGCAAAGGGAAAGAGGGCTTCCTTGTGGCTTCAGGGCTATGGACCGGAATATCATTTGCGCATTCTGCCGTTCCAAGACTTCGGGCTGCATGACACCGATGTGATTTCACAGTTGCAGCAATTCAAAGAAGAAGGGGCACAGGTAATAGTGGCCTGGGGACCAAGGAGTTGGGGACCTGTATTGTTACGTTCTGCAAATAGAACGGGTGTACCTGTGGCGGTTCCGGTACAGCTTCTTTCATCAGATATGCTAAAAGAATACGCAGGTTCTTTCAGGCTGTGGACAGCAGCGCCTCCGCTACTCTTAGGCAACAATGTTCCATTATCGCATCCCTGTGCATTTATAATAAATAGATTTATGAAGGCCATGGAACAAGAAGCAATGAAATTTTCTATTGAGGAATGTCTGGCAGCAGGTGCGGCCTGGGATGCGCTCCACCTCACGGCAATGGGGCTGAGGACGTCAAGCACTGCTACGCATAGTGATCTGCGCCACGCTATTGAGAATCTTGATCAAAAATATTATGGGGTCATGGGTGTATTTAAACCCCGCGAGAGAGATCACTCAGGCCTTGTACCAAGTTCTCTTATTGTCCTTGAAAGGAATAAAAATAGCTGGAGACCTGTAATATCCTCAAAAAGGCGTTAAGGATCTCTGAATCGATTCATTTGTTACCCCTTTAACCCATTCATCAAACATCCAGTTCCTTCAGGGAATTTATGAGGGAGTCGTTTTCTGAACTGGATCTAAGACTGATTCTGATGCACTCACCTTCAATGCCTACAAAGTTCTCGCAGTCCCTGATGAGAATGCCATTCGTCCTGAGATTTTTTGTGACGTAATCGGCTGTCCATGGTGCCAGGACCTGAAACAACATGAAGTGGGTGACACCATCCATAGGCCTTAACAGAGAAAATTCAGCAAGGTTCGACAAAAGACGGGCCTTTTCTTTCTTACAGTAGTCCCTTACCTCCTGTTCATAATCTATTTGATCAACAAGATATTCACCTGCAATCTGTGCAAGACGGCTTACTGCCCAAGGCCTGGCCCCAGAGGCCAGCACTTCGATCAGATCACTTGCACACACTGCGTAGCCCAGCCTGAGGCCCGGCACCCTATAAATTTTGGAGAAGGAACGGAGCACCACGAGGTTTGGCGGGAACTCTTCTGAAATCAGTGAACTTTCAATGTCAGGCGCCACAAATGGTGCATAGGATTCATCTACCACCCATGTAGCTTCCCTGCGAAGGGATATGAGTTGCTGCAACTCCTTTGTAGAGATAAAGCGTCCTGTAGGATTATTCGGATTGCAGATATATACCAGAGAACGGCCCTTGGCAGCCTGTGAGAGCGACTCGAGTATCTCTGCATTGGCCGTTGGTTCTGCATGGGGCCAGGGACCCAGGGTCTCAATACGACACGAGGCCGATTTTGCCGCATCGGCATAGTCTGAATAGGTGGGCAACGGGACCACAACCTTATCAGGCTTCAAAATACTGGGAAGGCCGTAGATCCACTCTGTGGTTCCCGCTCCAACAAGGAACTGCTTTGGAGACAGCCCGTATCTTCTGGCAAGGGCTTCCCGAAGACATAGACTGTCAACCTCCGGCAGACAGCAAATCTCATCCAGGTGTAATATCAGTAACTCCCTAAGACCTTCAGGCAGAGAAAGCGGACTGACATTGCTGCTGAAATCAAGGATATTGCCTGGTGACCTTCCCAGTTCCCTTGCCAGGGAATAGATATCCCCACCGTGACCATGTATCATAGGTAACTGCCTTTCTAAAACTATCGGAATTGAGTGATTAACTTTTAGCGGTTAGCTTTTAGCTTAATAACCCGNNATACAAAGTTTTTACCTAATAGCTAATAGCTGACAGCTAATAGCTCAACTTAGGTTTTAGTAACATCCGCCCGTAGTTCCAGGAGCTTCTGATAGACCTCCTCCATGAACTCTGTCACCGGGCCGTGTTTGTTTTCCCCTGATTGTGCATATGTCTTGGTTATCTCAACTGCCTGACGCAGGCATTCTTCCTTGGCGTAGGTTTCAAGCTTCACTATCAATCACCCCTTTCAAATTCTACTCTGTCACATTAACCAAACTCGTGGAGAAAAATTTGAATATTGAATAATTGGCATCCTTCATTTACCAGTTTACACTTTGATCTAAGTTTTTTGGTAAGTTTTTCAGTTTCTAAGCCGTCATTCCCGCGAAGGCGGGAATCCAGTGGTTTTAGCGTTTATGGATTCCCGCCTTCGCGGGAATGACGAATCAAACATACTTCAAAAACTGTAAACTACTTTCGTAAGAATATGAAGGATGCCGAATAATTCATCTTTTCTTCCATAATTCAACATTCAACATTCAACATTTTTATCAAAGCTGCGCCAGGAAATTCGGCAGCTCGGCCTTCAGCTTTTCAAGGGCCTTGCCCCTGTGACTCAAGCTGTTTTTTTCCTCTGGTGAAAGCTGGGCCATTGTGCGTTTGATAGAAGGGATGTAAAAAACAGGGTCATAGCCGAAACCCTGATCTCCTGAAGGATTCATAGCAATTTCACCTTCGCATATAGCCTCAGTGCTTATCCATTGGCCGGATGGATGATAGACTATGATTACACAACTGAAGTGAGCACCCCTCTTGCCTGAAGATACCCCTTTAAGATCAGCCAGGAGCTTTTCGTTGTTTGAGGCATCAGAGGCATTTTCCCCTGAGTAGCGGGCAGAGTGAACACCCGGAGCCCCATCAAGGGCATCTACCTCGAGTCCGGAATCATCAGCAAGGGCCATTATTCCCGTAGCCTCGGCAATGACTTTGGCCTTTTTAAAAGCATTCTCCATAAAGGTCTTGCCATCTTCTACCACATGAGGTGCGTTTTCTGCTTCATCCAGAGACATGATGTCAATATCAAGATCGGAAAGAAGCACCTGGATTTCCTTCAGCTTACCTTTGTTACGGGTGGCAAGTATCAACTTTCTTTTCATATAACTCGACCTGTGCGGTTAGCTTTTAGCCATTAGCAGTTAGCTTTTGGATAAAACTGTTCAACATCCTCTTTACCGATATCCTCCCGCACCGGACCAAACTCCAGAGATATGGCATTAGATGGACAGATGGTATAGCATCTGAGACATCTGATACAGGCAGCCGAATTCAGATCATCCAGACCATTATAAAAAGATACATCAGTAGGACATGCTGTCAGACATGCCTCGCACTGGACACATCGGTCAGGATGAAAACGTAACCGCAGCCAGCTTACCCTGTTGAAAAGGCCGTAGATGGCTCCAAGAGGACAGATTGCCCGGCAGAAGGGACGGGATGTTAAAGTACACCAGATCAAGAGGAGTATCAATACGATAAACTTGTATGCGAACAGCCAGCCTGCGGCACGACGGAGCCCCTGATCCAGGCAAAGCAGCGGAATACCGGCCTCAAGCGTCCCTGCTGGACAGACATACTTGCAGAACCAGGTGGAGCCGTAACCTAATGGATCCACCACAAGCAAAGGGAGCAAGACTACAAAGACAACAAGGAAGAGGTAAGGTCCTCTTCTGAGAGGCCTCCAGAATGAAAGCTTGGGAACCGGAAGAAGAAACAGCCACTTCTGCAACAGGCCAAAGGGGCAAATCCAGCCACAGGGCATCCGGCCAGCAACAGAACCTATCAGACCAAGACTTCCCAAAACGTATGCCCCGATATGCAACTGTCCCATTTGAAGACCCGGGCGCAGAGTTGCCAGAAGATTCTGAAGGGCGCCAAGGGGACAGGACATGGTGGCGGCAGGACAGGAGTGACAATTGAGCCCCGGGAAACAGAGCTTTTTTAAAGGCCCCTGATATATGGGACTTCTCCACGGAAAAAGCCAGTAAGCGTTAGCCAGCAATGCAAAAATATACTGACTTCTTCTGCGCAGACGTTCCATTAGCCGATTCCAATACAGCTAAGGCATACGGTAATGGCCTTGTTCCAGACTACAGGCACCTCACCGGACCAGATTCCCAGTGCCAGGAATGCAATAAAGGCAATAGTAGTAAAAAGAGGGAGATATCGCTTCATCAAAGCCTTTTTTTGACCGATCCGGTCTTCTGACCCAGGTGGACTTCTTTGTCACGGCGGTCATCTATCTTTATAACCGTGTATACCCGCTTCGCTCCAAGAGAAAAAGTGCTTTCATGCAAGGCCTTTGCTACAGCAAGGAGCTGATCAATATCCCCTTCAATTATCGTCCCCATATCCGTAAGCTCATATGGAAGTCCCTGCCCTGCGAGCAGCCTCTGCATGTTTACCACGAATTCCCCTACACTCGTGGATCCGGTCCCAAGGGGGGCGACGTTTATTTCCATAAGTGCCATGATGATATCTCCTTTTATCAGGTTTTACTCCACCGCCACCTGGGATAGCGAACATCCTTCCAATACGAAGGCACAAAGAGTACAGCTATGGTGTAGAGTTCCAGCCGTCCCGCCACCATACATACGATTAAAACGGCCTTTGAAAGATCAGGGAGTCCGGCGAAATTCTGACAGGGGCCGACGCCTCCCAACCCCGGGCCTATGTTGTTTAAAGTAGCGATGACCGCCGTAGAGCCGGTGATTATGTCTATTCCCTGTCCGGTTACTATCATAGTCGCAACAACAAATACCACCATATATAAAGAAAGATATCCCAGTATGGACTGGATTACTTCTGCAGGGACCTTATGATTATCAAGTTTGATCGCCTCCACTGCCTTTGGGTGAATCAGTTTTCTTATCTGCATTCTCGTAAACTTCCAGAACATAAGTATTCGGACCTGCTTAATGCCGCCGCTGGTAGAGCCTGCCATCCCTCCCAAGCACATAAGGGCAACCAGGGTAAATTTGCATACAGGTGCCCACTGATCAAAATCCGCTGTGCCAAAGCCGGTGGTAGTGAGCATGGACCAGACCTGGAATGCACCGTATCTCAGACTGTCTGACCATGAATCATAGGTGCCGAACAGGATATTTACAAACATGACTAATATAGTAGCAAAAATGCCTATACCAAGGTAAAAGCGGAGCTCTTCGCTTTGAGCAAATGCCTTTAAGTTACCTGTAAGCAGACGGTAATGAAGGGAAAAGTTTATTCCGGCAAGGATAACAAACACGATTATAATGATATCGATCCACGGATTGTAAAATGCGCCTACACTCTCGGTCCTGGTAGAAAATCCGCCGGTCGCCAGAGTGGAAAAGGCATGGCAAATGGCATCAAAAAAGCTCATGCCCGCCAACATGAGCAACCCGGTCTCAACTGCCGTAAAGATCAAATATACGCTCCATAAGATCCGGGCAGTATCCTGGATCCGAGGCGCAAGGCGGTCCTTTGTAGGGCCGGGCATTTCTGCCTGGAAGAGCTTCATGCCCCCGATTCCAAGTATGGGCAGAATCGCCAGAGAGAGGACTATAATCCCCATACCCCCAAGCCACTGGGTAAAGGCCCTCCAGAAGAGCAGGCTGGGCCCCAGGACCTCAACCCTTTCCAATATTGTGGAACCTGTGGTGGTAAAGCCGGACATGGATTCGAAATAGGCATTGAGATAGCTCGGGATGGCCCCGGAGAGATAATATGGCAGTGCCCCAAGGGCAGCAGCAGCAAGCCAACTGAGGCCCACAATGGCAAAACCTTCCTTATGACCTATCTCCGGCTCTGAGACACAAGACCAGGCAAGTCCTCCCCCAAGCCCTAATCCGATTGCGCTGGAGATAATAAAGAACTGCCAGTTCCCATCGTCGTAATATATACTAAATGCGATGGGGATCAGAAGGGCAACTGAAAGGAAAATAAGGAGCCAACCCAATAGGGCCCCGATAGTACCCAGTCTCATAAGGCAAGGAACCGTTCTGCCATGGGAATCGCCTTCTTCATGAGCATCTTCTTTTGATCAGGTTTTACTCCACCGCCACCTGGGATAGCGCATATCCTTCCAATACGAAGGCACAAAGAGTATAATTATAGTATAAAGTTCCAGCCGTCCTGCCAGCATACACATGATAAGAACGGCCTTAGATAAATCAGGGATATGAGCATAATTCTCGCAGGGGCCGACGCCTGCCAGCCCTGGGCCTATGTTGTTTAAAGTAGCAATGACCGCCACAGAGCCGGTAACCATGTCCAGCCCCTGTCCGGTTACAATCAGAGTCGCAACCACAAATACAACCGCATATAAAGAAAGATATCCCAGTATGGACTGGATCACCTCTGCAGGGACCTTACGATTGTCAAGTTTGATGAATACCACCGCCCTTGGGTGGATCAGTTTTCGTATCTGCATTCTCGTGAACTTCCAGAACAAGAGTATTCGGACCTGCTTAATACCGCCGGTAGTAGAACCTGCCATTCCTCCCAAAAACATAAGAGTGACCAGTGTGACTTTGCACATAGGTGCCCACTGATCAAAATTCGCTGTGTGGAAGCCTGTGCCGGTGAGTATGGTCCATACTTGAAAAATACTATATCTCAGACTATCTGACCATGAGTCATATGTTGCAAAGAGAATATTTGCAAGCATGACGAATATGGTCGCAACAATGCCTATGTCAAGGTAAAAACGGAGTTCTTCGCTTTGGACAAATGCCTTCCAGTTACCTGAAAGCAGGCGGTAATGGAGGGAGAAGTTTATTCCAGCAAGGATAATAAATACGATTACAATGAGGTCGATCCAGGGATTGTGAAATGCTGCTATACTATCGGTCCTGGTGGAAAAGCCACCGGTAGCCAAAGTGCAGAAGGCATGGCAGATGGCATCAAAAAAGCTCATGCCGGCTAACATAAGCAATACGGTCTCAACTGCCGTAAAGAGCACATACACGCTCCACAAGATCCGGGCAGTATCCTGTACCCTGGGTGTAATGCGGTCCTTTGTAGGGCCGGGCATCTCTGCCCGGAAGAGCTGCATGCCTCCGATCCCGAGTATGGGCAGAATTGCCAGGGAGAGGACAATGAACCCCATACCCCCCAGCCACTGTGTAAAGGCCCTCCAGAAGAGCAGGCTGGGCCCAAGGGCCTCAACCCTTTCCAATATTGTGGCACCGGTAGTGGTAAAACCGGACATGGATTCGAAATAGGCATTGAGATAGCTCGGGATGGCCCCGGAGAGATAATATGGCAGTGCCCCAAGGGCAGCAGCGGCAAGCCAGCTAAAGGCCACAATTGCAAATCCCTCCCTATGACCTATCTCCGGCTCTGAGACACAAAACCAGACAAGCCCTCCTCCAAGCACAAATCCAATTGCGCTGGAGATGACAAAGAACTGCCAGTTCCCGTCGTCGTAATATATGCTGAATGCGATGGGTATAAGAAGGGCAACTGAAAGGAAGAGAAAGAGCCAACCCAACAGGACCCCGATAGTACCCGTACCCAGTCTCATGAGGTGAGGAGCTGTTCCACCATGGGGATCGCCTTCTTCATGCTGAAGATTATCAGTCGATCTCCTGCCTTCAGCACTGTATCTCCTGAGGGAATGATCACCTTTCCTTTTCTGACCACTGCACCAAGGTTGCTATCCACGGGAAAGTCTATAGATCTTAAGGGCTTATCTACATACACCCAACGCTCAGAGGCCACAAGCTCCAGCACCTCTGCCTCGCTCCCAAGTAATGAAGCAACAGAGAGAATCGCGCCCCGCCTCACAAAACGCAGAATCATATTGGCTGCTACAAGCCTTGGGCTGAGGGCAACATCTATTCCCAGCTTTCCAAGGAGCGGGATGAAATCCGGACGGCTTATGCGGGTTATGCACTTCTTTGCACCGTGATACTTTGCAAGGAGGCTTGAAAGGATATTTGTGGTATCTCCATCTGTGACAGCCACCACGAGATCTGCCGTGTCTATTCCCTCTGACAGCAAATCATGGGCGTCCAGGCCATCAAAGTTAAGCACTACGGCACTATCCAAATGCTCGGCAAGATGCTCGCATCTTATGGGATCGGTCTCCACAAGGGCAACGTCCACCTTCTGTTGTTCCAGGGCCTTGGCTACCCGAAAGCCGACCCGGCCACCGCCGATGATAAAGACCTTTTTAGGAGCCATGCTCCACAGGTTGAACAAATCCTCCACTGCCGCCATGTCCCTGCGCCTCACAACCACGTAAATACGGTCTTCAGCCTGGATGATGTCACCCCCTCTGGGAATGATGGTCTCTCCATCCCGGACAATGGCAACTATTACAAAATCATAGAGTCCTCTTAAATCCTTCAGATCACCCAGTGTTACACCACAGACAGGATTGCCCTCTTTTACCTGGTACCCCACCAGCACGACCTCGCCGTGAGCAAAATCAACCACCTCAAAGGCCTCTGATACCTCACTGATCCTGAGTATCTCCTGGGCCATGACCTGATCAGGGTTAATCAGGAGATCTATGCCCAGCCGATACTCATTCAGTGGAGAAACACCGGAAAAATATTCCTCGTTCCTGGCCCTGGCCACACGGCGTAATACGCCATACTCCTTTGCCATGATACAGGCAATCAGGTTGACCTCGTCAATGTCAGTGACAGCAATAAAAAGATCGGCCTTTGTGATATTCGCCTGTTCCAGGGTCCGGGCAGAGGCCCCGTTTCCCTCAATGCAAAGTATATTAAGATCCCGCTCCGCGCGCTTTAGACGATCGGCATTTCTGTCTATGAGAACGACCTCGTGGTCTTCTGCGGAGAGCTGCTGACAGATGTGGCGACCTACTTCACCGGCTCCAATGACGACTACACGCATATTATACCTTCAAGCTCTTTTGGATTCTAATGGATGAGAGTATATACTGCCAAGGAGTATGAATGGTTACAATAAAGCAGACCCGCTTCAATGCAAAGCACAGATTGCAATTAATTTCGTTCAATATGATATGCGAGTAAAGACAAAAAAGATTGCTGCCCATTAGCCTGCAATCCGCTCGGTATTGGAGGCGGCGCCCGGACTTGAACCGGGGAATAACGGTTTTGCAGACCGTCGCCTTAGCCACTTGGCTACGCCGCCCTTAAAGCAGGTGATGCTTAACATAAGGCAAATGCTTTGACAAGACCGTTGATGACAACAGGCCATTTGAGAGATTGAGAAATTGCCCAAGGGCAACCTTGAGGATTTCAGAATGTATTTCCCGATTGCTGATATCGAAGTAAGTCCCTGGATCCCGCCTCTTGTAGCTTTTGTTATTTCTTTTTTTACTTCAATGGGGGGTGTTTCAGGCGCCTTTCTAATCTTGCCCTTCCAGGTGAGCTTCCTTGGTTTCACAAGTCCGGCAGTCAGTGCCACCAACCAGTTTTTCAATATTGTTGCCATTCCCAGCGGGGTTTATCGATACATCAAGGAAGGTCGAATGGTGTGGCCTCTCGCGTGGGCAGTCATAATAGGAACCCTGCCCGGGGTTCTAATCGGCGCTATTTTGCGCATACAGTATCTCCCAAATCCAAAAAACTTCAAGATGTTTGTCGGTTTGGTCCTCTTATATATCGGATGTAGATTAATAAAAGATCTGCTTAAGAAAAAACAATCCAAGGGGCATCAAATATCAGCGGAAGAGCAATTCCAGAAAGTAGTTAAAGAATACTATGAATCAAATCAATCTGATATTGCTTCAGGTCAAAAGCAATTACCGCGAACTATTGTAAAAAAGTTCAATTTCTCTCGCATCATTTATGAATTCTATGGCCAAACGTTTGATATAAACGCCATGGGAATAATGCTGTTAAGCTTTTCAGTTGGTATCATTGGCGGTATCTATGGAATAGGCGGCGGAGCCATTATTGCTCCTTTTTTTGTAAGTTTCTTCGGTCTCCCAGTTTATACCGTAGCCGGTGCGGCATTGATGGGGACCTTTGTAACCTCAGTTGTGGGCGTGCTATTTTATCAGGCAATAGCTCCCTTTTATCCTGAAATGGCCGTTGCGCCGGATTGGGCCTTGGGCCTCCTGTTCGGGGTGGGGGGATTTGCCGGCATGTATTGCGGAGCAAGGTTACAGAAATATGTCCCGGCCAAGCTAATCAAATTGATATTAGTGGTTTGCATTCTATTTCCGGCTATTAAGTATATTTTGGCATTTGTCAGGTAACCTATAACCTAATCCGGATAAACCGGAAAAGTGCCTTAAGTGAACTAAAGTTTTAAGTGCCTAAAGTGCACGCGTTTGTTAGCGATGCAACCTTATGTAAAAGACTATTTTTATGGAGTTTCTCCTGCTTCTCTTCGTAATCTTTGAAAAAGCGATTCGGCAATAAAGAATCCGGCGTCATGCCTTAGTCGAGACATCTCATCCGACAAGGAGAGAATCTTCCCTTCGTGTTTTGCGCGAAGCAGAATGCCCAAGACACCTATAGGCTGTAATCCCATCGCTTTTGCGGTAGCGCGTCCGTCCGCTTCATCCATGACAATGCGTGTCATCCCTAATTCAAGGGCCAGGGCAATGGCCGCGGCTTCGCCACGATCAATATCCAGCATCAGCGATTGTTGGACATACGAATTGGTGATGGATTCAACGGTGAGCCACCGGGCATCTATTGCCTGCTGAATTCGCGCCATTTCAGGATACTCATACCCAACCTGCAATTCATTCAAGACGTCTTGCGGGATACGCACATCAGGAAATTGGTCGTGTAACAGGTCAAGTCGTTCAAGACTCGAGAGGTTCCAAATGGGGGAGGTATTACTAACCACGGGCATAGGCAATATCATCCTCCAAATCCTGTTCTGTATAATGCCGTGGTATGCCACGATGTCCAAGCAACAAGCCAAACTCTACCCGATTTAACGACGTGAGTTCTCGTGCCTTGCCGAACGAAAGAATTCCTCGGCCATACAAGGCTACCGCCAATTCTGTCATGATTTGCTGGCGTTGTTCTGTTGCCGGCAATCGAATGGCATGGGCGACATGATCCGGAATTTCTAACAGTAAACTCATAGGTTCTCTTTTCCTCTCTTCTCGTATGATACACTGACAGCAGACACTCATCCCCTCGTCAATACGAGGTGATACACCTCTTAAAACTATGAAGATCGTCTCTCAGAAAGTCAAGGAAATATTCTCTGGCTTTTGAAAAATTGTAGAGAGTTTCAGCTATAGCAACGCTAACGACCAAGGTCACCAGCACCAGAAGCCAATGAGAACTTGGCAAAAGTAAATTTTTGCTCTGAAACAGCAAAAGTGAAAAACGCCCCGGCTTCTGGTGTGAGGTGGAGCGCCTTGTTGGACGAAGCCGC
>DFBQ01000222.1:0-3714 GCA_002367355.1 Deltaproteobacteria bacterium UBA3076
AATATTTTCAATACGGTGCACTAGACATATCCTCTGTCTTTATGACCTTTTTGGCACCGCGATAATTCTTAGGATCCAGGTCATATTTCTGAAAAAGTTTGTAAAAATCCGCCCTGTAGTAACCTGCGGACTTGGCAGCTTTGCTGACATTCCCTTTTGTAATCATGAAAAGGTTTTCCAGATATTTCTTAATGAACTCGTCTTTGGCCTGTCTTAGCGGAACTTTTTTTTGGGGCAGACAACTATCGGCCAGGGACGTATTTGCAAACATTGCGCTGGTTATGGTGTTTCCAGTAGAAACGGCAACAAGATATTCAACCACGTTTTTCAACTCACGGACATTCCCGGGCCAGCTATATGTTCGAAAACCATCAATAACATCTCCCTCGATTCTCTTGATATCTTTACCCATCTTGGTTTGGTATTTCTTGAAAAAATGTTGCATTAACAGAAGAATATCTTCCGGCCTTTCCCTCAAAGGAGGAATATTGATTGGAACTACATGTATTCTGTAATACAGGTCCTCTCTGAAACGACCTTCTTCAACCATTTTGCTGAGGTCTCTCTGGGTTGCTACTATAAGCCTCACATCCACCTGGTGCATATGGTCGTTCCCCAGGGGTTTTATTTCTCTGGTCTCTATGACCCTCAGTAGCTTGGCCTGCATGGCCTCGCTCATCTCCCCCACCTCATCCAGAAACAGCGTGCCCTTATGGGCCTGTCTGAAAAAGCCTATCTTACTGGTTACAGCACCTGTATAGGCTCCCTTTACATGGCCAAAAAACTCGTCTTCCAGTAACGTCTCCGGGATGGCTGCACAATTAACAGCCACAAAAGGTCCTTTGCTTCTTGGGCTGTGGAAGTGTATGGCATTAGCCACCAATTCTTTTCCGGTTCCTGATTCACCGTAGATAGTTATGGTGCTTTCAATAGGGGCAACCTGGACTATCTGCCTGAATACTGCCTTTATCTGAGAGCTGGTGCCAATCATGTTCGCAAACTGGAATTGCTCTCCCACTATACGTTCAAGATTAGCCACCTTTTTCAATAATTCTCTCTTCTCAATGGCCTTTTCTATTTTCAAGGCCAGGTCCTCATGATTTATTGGCTTTTCGACATAGGAGAAGGCCCCGGCCTTTACAGCCTCAACTGCCTTCTCTATAGTGCCATAGGCGGTAAAAATAATAGTCTGAAGATCAGGATCAATTTCCAAACACTTTTCCATGAGCTCTTGCCCGCTCATGTTGCTCATCTTTTGGTCAGACAGGAGAAGGTCAATCTTTCCCTCCTGATCCGTGAATATCTTGAGGGCATCTATAGAATCTGAGGCTGTGATCACATTTTCATAACCAAAGAGCTTGAGACGCATCCTTGTCGTTACGAGTATGTCCTCATCGTCATCAACGAGAAGGATTCGTGCCTTTGAAGTAGTGTTTTTATCCATTGGCCTGATATTGAAGGTATTGGTCATTTCCTTTTCTATTCTCATTTCCTGTTGAGAGAGATATTTGAGTTATGTTAAAGTCCTAAATAATGAAATTACTAAAAAACGGCCTAAGCCTCTTTAACAAACTTTTTTTTGGCTATTTGATGCTTTCAGCCATTATGATACTGCCTTGCGTGGTATCAATCTACAGCTTATCAGAGTTGGAAAGTTTTGCGACGAGCCTATCCAAGCGTGACTTAGAACTATCTAAAACCATAGAACAACTTAAAGCAATAGCTCCCTCCATGGAAGCTGAGGGCCGTCGTCTCGTAACCCTATACAAAGAGGACGCCTACCAATCTCTTATGTCCCTGATCCAGGACTTTAAGGACAATTTGATCAGTGTGCAAAGAGACGGCCCAAAAAAAATTATCCCCGTTGTCAATGACATTGAGCTTAACCTGGGTAAACTTGAAAAACTGGCCAGGAATGCCAATGCAGGTTCACCTGAAAGTAGACCGCCTGAAATCACACCTGTTGAGGCCCAGCGAGAAGAGAAAGTCAAGGCCCTGATCGCCGGCATAATGGCAGGGCTGCAGGACTTGGAAAAAGGCGTACAGCAGGCAATCAGTCTCAGATCTTCCACTATCTCGTCCCGTAGCTCGCAGGCAATGAAAATGACTATAATAGTATTGGCTGGAGCCATTGCCTTCTTCGTCGTTTTTACCCCCTTATTTCTGTGGAAATACATAAAAAGACCAATCGATCACCTTCGTCAGGGCACTAAAATCGTTGGTGAGGGGCGTTTTGATCAGCCGATTAAAATAAAGTCCCGGGACGAACTTGGAAAGCTTGCAGAGGCATTTAATGATATGGCAAAAAGGCTCAAGGAACTGGACAAGCTAAAGTCTGATTTCATAGGAATAGCGAGCCACGAATTAAAGACTCCCCTGACTTCCATGATGGAAGCTTCCAAACTCCTTTCTGAGCCCCAAATAGGTAGCCTAAACGAAGAACAGCAGAACCTGATAACTATATTAAATAGAAACATGAGCAGGTTTCATGGCCTGATAGACGATCTTCTGCATCTTTCCAGGCTAAAGGCAAGGCTTAAAACTATTAAAAAACGCCCCCTGGACATCACAAAGATCTTTTCGGATATCATGGAAACCTTAGAACTCATGGCCCCGGGGAAAAATCTTGATATAGAACTTGTACCTGTATCAGGGGTGAAAAAGAATATACCGGTTGACGAAGAAGGACTATTCGGCGCATTTATGAATATCATGCACAATGCCGTGAAATTTAGTCCGAAAAATGGAAAAATTAAGATCGTCTTGGATCATACCGATAATTATGGTAATGAGTGGTTAAAAATTGGTATTATTGACGCCGGCCCCGGAGTAGATAAATTTGAAAAAGAAAAGATATTCGATAAATTCTACCAGATTCAAAATATTCGTAAAGAAGACGGGTCCGGACTCGGCCTGGCAATTGCCAGGGAGATTATCCTGGCCCATGGAGGTAAGATTTGGGTAGAAAGTCCACCACCGGAAAGTGTCGCAGTTTTACCGGGAAAAGGGGCGGCTTTCTGGTCTATTTTGCCATATTCTTCTTGACCTTTCTTGTTGGGTGTTCAGTCATATTTCACAATGTCCAATGGAAGCAGGCTACTCTGCACCTGAGAGATGGCCAGGTTGATAAGGCCGTTTCCAACCTGAAGCCATTGCTCAATGACCCTGATTATGCATGCAAGGCGGCGTTTTATCTATTTGCCTTTGATGGGGCCAAGGATGAATACATCAGGATCATGCGCTCTGAGGCCTGTAAGTACGAAATGCCCGGAGAGGCAAAGCTGTTGGAAAATTTTCTGTCCATTGAAAAAAAATTCCTGTCTACCGAAAAAAAATTCCTTCAATTAAAATCAGAGTACAACAAGCAGCAATCCAGCGTTAATTACCTGCGGGAAGAGATACAAAGTTTGGAAAAGGAACTAAGCCGCCTCCGCTTCGAGCTGCAAAAGATGGAAGAGATCCGGCGTGAAACAGAGGAATGGCGAGTTCAGTAAATTCATACCGCCAGCAGTATTTTTAAAGCTAAATGCTCCAACTCATAGTCACTGAATTTATTTCAGGACACATCCATCAGGCTATGCGCGATTTTGATTAGGAACTGATGATGTAATTTCTCAATAACTCAGGGTAAGATGACTGGATTCCCGCCTTCGCGGGAATGACGGGTAGTTACATTCAAACGTCATTCCCGCGAAGGCGGGAATCCAGTGGATA
>DFBQ01000222.1:3745-4505 GCA_002367355.1 Deltaproteobacteria bacterium UBA3076
AATTCAAAATTGTGTCTGAGGCCTTTTCGTTCAGACACTAAATAAGCAGGTGGTCAGGCATTTTTTTTAAACGCCACCTTGACAGAGCATTTTCTTGTTGCTAAGTAAAAATATTAATGTATCTTGTGATACAGACCGAAGAGTAATTAATCTGTACGTAAATCACAACAACTTTAGGGAAGGGGAGGATGATTATGTATTTGAAAACTTTGAAGGCTCTGTTGCTCGGTTTGTGCATTGCGGCAGTAGCAACGATTTCCTGGGCCCCGAATTCTCTGGCAGCAGAGGGGGATCTGGATCAACAAGTGCAGGAGCTGATTCAGCAAAATCAAGCACTCACTGATCGACTTAATCAGTTGGAACAGCGGGTTGCCGAACCGAAGGCAGTTGCAGAACCCGCGCTTGCCGGGGCAACTGGCTTCTTGTCTGACCTGGAAAATCGTATCACAATCAATGGTCTGCTTGAGTTTGGTGCCGTGTATCATAGCACTGGCATGAATGTTGGGGACTATGAAAAGGATAGTGATCTTGCGATGACTACTGTTGAACTCGGAATTGCAGCAGAGGTCAATGATTGGGTAAACGCTGAAATGGTTTTGCTTTATGAAGATCCGACCTTTGACAACGATGATGATGCCAACTTTGAAGTAGATGAGGCCATTATCACCATTGCAAATGCAGAAGAAACACCCGCTTTTCTGAAGGCTGGTAAAATGTATGTGCCTTTTGGCGCACTCCTTGAGCATTTCCCGGATGATCC
>DFBQ01000001.1:0-2366 GCA_002367355.1 Deltaproteobacteria bacterium UBA3076
TTATTTAGTTTGCCCCTTCATTACGCCATACTTTTCACCCATAAGAATATGCTTATAGATATCTTCAGTATCCTGGTCTGGATCAGATTTTGTGGCTGTTTTATCTGTTTTCGGTGCAGTGATTTCAAACCCGGCTTTTTCCTGAAAAAGCATAACGAAATCAGACCCGCCAAACAGGAAATTACCGAGCATGACGCCTTTTTTATGAGTGATTCCCGGCCTGACATTACCCTCAAAGTTGACAGAAGACACCTGGGCCATACCCATGGGAATAAGTGCTACCAGTCCATATTTTCCCGTATCCACGATTACATACCCACGGGTCTGGGTAAACTGCCAACCCATCGAATCGATCGGAACATATTTGCCTTGTTTCGGACTCCACGACACCTCCAAAGCAACATTTTGTACTATGCTTTTCTTTTCTTTAATTGTTCCGCCAACAGCGAAATGATAGCGGTGGTAGTCGAAGACATTCAGGAAAGTGTGGGTGAGTACGCCATTGGCAAAGGCATCTTTGTACCGACTATCCTCACCAAGCAGATCCTTAATACTGTAATAAGTCGTAAGTTTGACTTTCAGTCCGCCGTCTATCCGGATATTTGAATTTCCATCAATTGCCCAGGTTCCCTGAGGGACGGAATCCGCCGGTGAAACAACCACAGCAGGATTGTCAGGCGAAGCGAGGGGCCGCATATTTGTCGTTTGTAAGTATCTGCAGAAAAAATCATTAAAGGTCTTCCAGTTTGATGAGGGTTCATACCACCCTTTCTCTAAACCGAAGAGCGGGTCGTTGTAAAACTGCTGATACGTTTTCTGGTTCCATGATTTTTCGGTATCTAAGAATGCTCCCCAGGCATTGGCAAAGTTGCGTACCCATGAGGAAAAAGGTTTGTAGTACTGAATCGAATTTTTGAACAGGCCTTTGTCTTTTAATTCAGGCAGGGGCTGGTCAATCAGGAAATAGAAGTAACAGGCACTTTGAAGTATTTGCTCATGTATGAGATTTGTCGGATTTTCAAGTACGTCTTGCGGGATGAGCTCTGATGCACTGTCTATGTAATCATAATAGTCCGACAGGTTCTGAACAGGATTCGTTTTCGAGTCAGGATTGATTTTTTTCGCTTCGGCAATGGATGCTTCCAGCATGTTCCAGATTTCCGGATATTTCTCCACTAAATTTATGAGTTCCCGAGTTATTGGCTTATGACTATCGTCCCCTGCAAAGACTGCGCTTGAGGGAAGAATCATTCCGAACAATATTATTATGGCTAAGAAAAATCTCATCCTATAAATTATCTTTTCCATTTTTTTATCTCCTGGGCAGGTTAAGTGTTAACAAAAAAGGCTCGACGCGGATTAGTGTCAACTCCTTCATGTGTGCTTTTCAAAGCCACGAGTAAGGGGGGAATCTTTTTTCGGATTTATGAAGAATCTAGCACCCTTATA
The DNA here is from genome assembly GCA_002367355.1 of Deltaproteobacteria bacterium UBA3076. Taxonomy (GTDB): domain Bacteria; phylum Desulfobacterota; class Dissulfuribacteria; order Dissulfuribacterales; family UBA3076; genus UBA3076. The sequence goes on from DFBQ01000001.1 coordinate 1,450, forward strand.
CTGCTTAATTCTTTACGACAATCAAAGGCACTACCCCCTTTTAGAAGAAGAGTGCGAAATCAAAAAACCTCAGTTCCATGGTTCTTCCTATAAAATTGGAGAAAAATGGCGAAAAGTCAAAAAAAGGGACGAGCACAGCTATGTAATCCAATACTTTTTTCTTGGTACCGCGATAGCGGGCCTCGGGAGGAATGATACACCAGTCAAACAAGTCACTATCCTCTAGTGTCTTCGCCTGAACCTTCAGTTTGCCCCGGTTCCTGGGCTGTCATTCTATCAGCAGCTCATCCTCAGCACATTGTTACATTCAGTGACATTACCTAACGAACACGTTTTAACCTACCACACCAGTTTAATTCGCATCGGGATTTCCGGCCCATTCAGCACAATTTTCAGTGGAAAATGCCCCTCTATTTTATTCTGAAGCAGAACTACTCAATGTCAAGGGGAAAGTGACAAAAATTGTCAATTCTTTGGGATTAGTCACAAACAAACCCGGACTAGTTTTACGTGACATAGTTTATGATACGTATTGTGATACAATTATTTAGTCAATAGAAGCAGACAAGCGGGCTGCTTCATAAACGACCGTTTGTGAGACAATCATGCTTTTGGGCTATGCTCGTGTATCGAAAAAGGACAGCTCTCAGGTCCTCGACCTGCAACTGGACGCCCTCAAGAAGGCGGGCGTGGAATCAAAACATATCTATCAGGACTGCGTTTCAGGAAAACGCGCAGAACGTGCTTGACTGGTCCCCCTTCCCACCGTTCAGACACTATGTAGATTGTGACTGTCTCATAAGAGCATGAGATCATTAGAACAGGCGTTGACACCTTTAGTTCAGATGGTAGGTTGAGCCTGCCTTGTTCTGAGGTAAGCGTTCACATGGCACCGCATCTGCTTTGTTGTCGGGCAC
>DFBQ01000001.1:2413-4010 GCA_002367355.1 Deltaproteobacteria bacterium UBA3076
GTTGTAATCCCGTGAACGGTTACGTTCTGAGAATAAACATGGGGGAGAAGGAGATTATGGATAAGAAGAAAATCTTGGTCGTGGGTTCCGGAGGACGCGAACACGTTCTTTGCTGGAAGCTGGCGTCCAGTCCCAGAATTTCCAGTGTGTTTTGTGCGCCCGGGAATGCCGGCATAAGTCAACATGCCGTTTGTGTACCTTTAAAGGTCTCTGACATTAACGGCCTTGTATCATTTGTCAAAAAAGAGGGTATTGATATAACGCTGGTAGGCCCGGAAGCCCCTCTGGCTGAAGGTCTGGTAGATAAATTTAACAAACATGGACTTGCAGTATTCGGGCCCACTAAAGCGGCTGCTGAGATCGAGGCAAGTAAGGTATTTTCAAAAGACTTGCTCACTGAGGCAGGCATACGAACAGGGGCCTACAAGGTCTTTACCGAGCCGGATGCCGCCTTTGATTATATCAAGAACGTAGTTGGAGTGCCCATTGCAATAAAGGCAGACGGGCTGGCAGCCGGCAAGGGTGTGTTGCTCGTCCATTCCCTCACTGAGGCGGAGGAGACAATAGATCTCATTCTTTGCAAAAAGGCCTTTGGTGAAGCGGGCAATCGTTTGATAGTAGAGGAATTTCTCACCGGGGAAGAGGCCTCCTTCATGGCTATAACCGATGGAACAACTGTCCTTCCTCTTGCCACTTCCCAGGACCATAAGCCCGTATTTGATAATGATCAGGGACCTAATACCGGCGGTATGGGTGCTTACTCCCCAGCCCCGGTGGTAAACAGTATTCTGTTTAACGATATCATGGACACGGTTATGAGGCCCACTGTGGAAGCCATGGCAAGGGCAAAAAGGCCCTATCAGGGAGTACTTTATGGTGGCCTTATAATTAAAGACGGTATGTTTGAGGTCTTGGAATTTAACTGCCGGTTCGGTGATCCTGAGGCCCAGCCGATCCTGATGCGACTTCGCACTGATCTGGTGGAGATATTTGAGGCAGCACTTGAAGGCAGGCTGAATGAAGTCAAACTTGAGTGGGATCCAAGGACTGCTGTCTGCGTTGTCCTGGCCTCCAGAGGCTATCCTGGAAGCTATGAGACAGGCAAGGTCATCCACGGTCTGGGGAAAGTGGCTGAGATGCAGGACGTAATGGTTTTTCACGCAGGGACCGCCAAGGATGGAGACCGATTCGTCACATCCGGCGGAAGAGTCCTTGGGGTTACGGCACTTGGGAATACCGTTTCAGAGGCAATAGACCTTGTATATGAAGCAGTTGGACATATTTCCTGGGAGGGGATGCACTATAGAAGGGATATTGGTCAAAAGGCCCTCAGATACACGTCCAGTGCGACCAGCACGCCGATTTTTTCCCCGCATTCCGGCAGCTCTGCCAAGGTAGGCATTGTCATGGGAAGCCTCAGTGACAAGGAGGTTATGGAAGCGGCCCGGGATATTCTGAATGAGTTTGATATAGCATGTGAGTTGATGGTTGCTTCAGCCCATCGCTCCCCGGAATTCACTGCATCATATGCCAGGGAGGCAGAAACCAGAGGGATAAAGGTCTTGATAGCCGGCGCCGGAATGGCCGCACACTTGGC
>DFBQ01000140.1 GCA_002367355.1 Deltaproteobacteria bacterium UBA3076
CTTCAAGTCTTAATGCCTTTGTTGAGGCACTGAAGGACAAAGCACCGCCCTTGGCCCGAATATCATCCCTTGAGCAGAAATCCATAAAGGCCCCACTGGGCCGGAAGGACTTTGTGATACTTGAAAGTAAGGCGGGCAGGGAGCGGAGTACTCTCATTTCCCCTGATGTAGGTGTTTGCAAAGACTGTCTCAAGGAACTTTTTGATCCTGAGGACAGACGCTATGGGTACGCCTTTATTAATTGCACCAACTGCGGTCCCAGGTTCACAATTACTGAGTCCATACCTTATGACCGGCCCAGGACCTCCATGAAGGTCTTTCCCATTTGTAAAGAGTGCTCTGAAGAGTACGTTGACCCAATGGACCGGAGGTTCCATGCCCAGGCGAATGCATGCCGGGCCTGTGGTCCAAAGCTTAGTTGGCACAGATCCGGTGGGGAACCTCTGTCTTTGGATGACCCTGTTTTTGAGGCGGCAAAGGCATTGAAACAAGGATGCGTGATAGCCATCAAAGGCCTTGGAGGATTTCACTTTGCAGTGGATGCCACGTCTGAAAAGGCAGTGGCGCTTTTAAGGACCCGCAAGCGGCGGAAGTCAAAGCCCCTGGCCATAATGGTGCGGGATGTTGACACAGCAAGGCGTTTTTGCCATGTGTGTTCAGAAGAGGCAGAGACCCTCTCATCCAAAGAGCAGCCCATAGTGCTTTTAAGGAAGAACGAGGATGGAGACCTCGCGTCTAATCTCGCACCAGGGATCAGAGACCTTGGGTTGATGCTGCCTTATACGCCTCTTCATCACCTGTTGCTTGCCCACAGGAATACTCCTTCTGCCCTGGTGATGACCAGTGGTAACCTGTGTGACGAGCCGATCTGTAAAGGAAACGATGAGGCCCTGCGCTGTCTTTCAGGCATTGCAGACTATTTCCTGCTCCATGACAGGGAGATAGTTACAAGGAGTGATGACTCTGTGGTCAAGTTGGTGGCAGGCAGGATAAGGATGATTCGTCGCTCAAGGGGATATGTGCCAAGGCCGATCAGACTATTAGCGAAATTGCCTCAAGTGCTCGCCTGCGGCGGAGAGCTTAAAAACACGTTTTGCCTTGCAAGGGGCAACGAGGCATTTTTAAGCCAGCACGTAGGGGACCTTGACAATCCGAAGAGTCTGGACTTCTACAAAGAGAGCATGGAGCACCTGAAGAATATCCTTGAAATACAACCTGAGGCAGTTGTCTGCGACCTCCACCCTGATTATTTCAGTTCCAGGTTTGCAAAAGGGCTTTTTCCTTTGCCCATTGTTTCAGTGCAGCATCATCATGCCCATGCAATATCCGTTATGGCAGAACACGGACTTGATGGGAATGTGCTGGCTGTAATTATGGATGGTACGGGCTATGGACCTGATAATACAATATGGGGTGGAGAGATACTCCTTACGAGCAGATCAGGCTACCAGCGTCTGGGCTGTCTCGGATATGTACCTCTTCCCGGAGGAGATGCTGCAGCAAGAGAACCCTGGCGCATGGGGTTATCAATCCTTTGGGCGACATTCGGGCCTGAAGGCCTCAAAAACCCCATCCTGCCCGCTGCTTTTTACACCATTCCCGAGGAAAAGAGACAGGTAATAGCACAGATGATGTCAAAGGGATTTAATTCTCCTGCTACCTCAAGTTGCGGCCGATTTTTTGACGGCATTGCTGCAATCCTTGGTCAGAGGTTTGAAACAGACTACGAGGCCCAGGCAGCCATGGAGCTGGAGTCCCTTGCCTGGAAGGCTTTTGATGGAATGCCTTTTTCGCAGCTCCTTGTTTCCCAAAAGGAGGGATATCCCCCGATGATTCAAGATAAAAATGGCATCCGGACCATAAAGCACCAGAGATTGATTGAAGCAATTATCAAGGACATCAGGGACCAGGTGCCCGGGGAGGTCATTGCCATGCGTTTTCACACCTGGCTTGTTGGTTCTATTGTTCAGCTCCTGAAAAGGATGTCCGATAACACTGGTATAAAGACCGTAGTGCTTGGCGGAGGCTGTATGCGAAATGCACTTTTGCTGGAAGGCCTGATTGATCTCCTTGGCAGTGAAGGCCTTCATGTCTATGCTGGAGAAAAGGTCCCTGCAAATGACGGTGGACTGTCCCTGGGGCAAGTTGTAATTGGAGGAATGAGTGATGTGTCTGGCCATTCCCATGCGGGTCATCGAGATAAAGGGAAGTGCTGATGATATGTCAGCGCCACAGATTGCTATTGTGGATACAGGCGGGATACAGAAGGAGATACGTCTGGATGTAGTCAACCGCCGGCCAAATATTGGAGACTATGTATTGGTACATGCCGGTTTTGCCATATACGCACTGGACGAAGAAGAGGCGGAGATAAACCTGAGATTACTGAGAGAGGTGGCAGAAGGGAAATAACCTTAATATGTTAATTGTCCCTGACCTATCAGGGACTAATTAGGTATACAGTGAAGCACCTTCATGAATTCAGGGACAAAGGTCTTGCGAGTTCCCTTGCAACAGAACTTGAGCAGCTGGTAGATGGACCTGTCCGGTTTATGGAGGTCTGCGGCACGCATACAATGGCGATATTCCGTCATGGCCTGCGTTCAATCCTTCCGGAAGATCTTCATCTTATATCCGGACCCGGTTGTCCTGTATGTGTGACCTCAGCAGGATATATTGACGCATTTATCAAGGTTGCACTCATACCCCGGGTCACCATAGCCACCTTTGGGGATATGGTCCGTGTGCCCGGAACCAGTGGTTCCCTTGCACATGCCAGGTCCCGTGGGGCACGGGTTGAGGTTGTCTATTCCCCTATGGATGCCCTGGATCTGGCGGACCAGCATCCAGAGGACCTGGTTGTGTTTCCGGCCATCGGGTTTGAGGCCACAGTCCCGGGCGTGGCTGCCACCATTTTAGAAGCAAGACGCAGAAAGCGGAAAAATTTTGCTGTCTTTTCCGCTCACAAAGTCATGCCACCGGCCCTTGATGCCCTGATGTCAAACCAGGGGCTGCAAATACAGGGCTTGTTGTGTCCCGGACACGTGAGCACGATCATAGGGGCCAAGGCATATAAACCCTTGGCTGAGCGATATAGCCTGTCCTGTGTAATTGCAGGCTTTGAGCCTATTGACATTCTTCAGGCCCTTATATTACTGGCAAGACAGGCCGGAGAGAGTAGGGCCGAGGTTGGGAACGCCTATCCCAGGGCTGTTTCGTGGGAGGGAAATGTCCGTGCACAGGGTTTGATCTCCAAGGTCTTTGAGCCGGTTGATGCAGAATGGCGGGGCATGGGGATTATTCCAGGGAGCGGTCTTGCTCTAAGGCCCGAATTTTCGGAATTTAATGCTCTGGAACGTCTGGATATTAAAATTCCCAAGACCCCGGAGCCCAAGGGTTGCCGCTGCGGAGAGATCCTGGTCGGCCAGTGCCTGCCCCCGGACTGCCCCCTGTTTGGCAAAGGGTGTACTCCTTTGGAACCTGTAGGCCCGTGCATGGTTTCGACAGAAGGGACCTGTGCCGCGTATTATCGATATGGAAGATGAGGGAAATTGAAAAACAAGACTATATTTTTGGACCATGGAAGCGGCGGCCTTGCCGGTCAGGAGCTTATTAGCGGGCTTTTCCTGAAGTACTTGGGAAATCCGGTGCTTTCTGTCCTGGAAGACAGCGCGGTTATTGAGACCGGGGTGGGCCGTCTTGCCTTTACTACTGATAGTTTCGTAGTAGATCCTGTTTTTTTCCCCGGCGGAGACATAGGCTCACTTGCAGTGCACGGCACTATAAACGACCTTGCAATGCGAGGAGCCCGGCCTCTGTGTCTGAGCCTCGGCATGATCCTGGAGGAGGGTCTAAGCCTGGCCGATCTGGAGCTTATTGTTATTTCCATAAAGGAATCCACGGAAAAAGCGGGAGTACCAATAGTTACAGGGGATACGAAAGTAGTTCCCAGGGGCAATGGGGACAAAGTATTTATCAATACTTCGGGCATTGGCACAGTGTCTGATAGAGTATCCATATCTGCCAGTGAGGCAAGACCAGGAGATATCATACTGCTTTCAGGCACGATTGCAGACCATGGTGTGACTATCCTGACTCGTCGGGCAGGGATCTCCATCAAGGGGGACCTTAAGAGCGATACAATAGCCCTCCACAGGTTTGTTCAGACCCTTGTTGAGGCGTTACCAGGAGCCATCCATACTTTGAGGGACCCTACCAGGGGAGGAATGGCCACGGCCCTAAGCGAAATCGCCAAAACAGCAGAAGTCGGGATGGAAATAGAGGAATCCGGCATACCCATCAGGCCGGAAGTAGAAGCTGCGTGCGAGCTTTTAGGTCTGGACCCGCTTTATCTTGCCAGTGAGGGAAAGTGCCTGGCCTTTGTAGCGCCGGACAGGTCAAGGCAAGCCCTTGATATAATGCGCTCACAGCCGGAAGGTAAGGATGCCGCCATTATCGGCATGGTTACCAAAGGTCCGGCAGGAAGGGTTGTGCTCAAGACCGCAGTTGGAGGGGAAAGACTGGTGGGGCCCCTGAGCGGTGAGCCGCTTCCCAGGATATGCTGAAATTCTGAGACTTACATATAAACTTGATACTGATAATTAGGGATTTTCTTCAATACACCCACTTGCCGCGGGTAAAACGGAAGATCTCGGTAACACGAATCTTTTTAGTCAACATCCCGGGACATTGAAAGGTCTTCTGCCGGGTTTCACCTTTTTTTAAAAAATGCTTTTCCGAGTAATGCAGAAGTCCGACAAAGGGGGTCTCATGAGATCCTGTCTCTTTGATGGAAAATTTACACTCCGGCCCGTAGCACACATATCGACCAACAAAGCCTTGATCACGTGGCATAATATCAATGCCCAGAATGTTCATTCGGCCTATCCTGTCCAGTTTGGACATCCAGCTATTGACGAATTGCTCAAAACTTTTTTGAGCCGCTGGTTTCCCTGGATCCGCTACGGCGGTAGAAGGCCCTGACAGTGTCAGGGCCAGTACCACCGAAAGCAAAATAAGCTCAACTGGATGTCGATTTCTCACGGGTATAAATACCTATTCGAGTATCTTGAACACCACACGCCGGTTCATGCTTCGGCCTTCCCGTGTATGATTGTCAGCTATTGGGTCGGCCTCGCCGTAACCTACAGTCTCCAGACTGTTTTGAGAGATACCCTTCTCAACCAGATATTTGCAAACAGAGGCTGCCCTGCGCTCAGACAGACCCAGGTTATATTTCTCCGTCCCTGTCCAATCCGTATGCCCCTCAATAATTACCTTTACATCAGGAGTTGCATTTAATATCTCAACTGCTTCATCAAGGACCGGCACAAATTCAGGCTTGATATCCGACTTGTCAAAGTCGAAATTGATTCCACGTAGAACTATCTTCTCTCGAACCTCGACCACGACAACTTCTTCTTCTTTAACCTCTTCTACAACAGCGGGCTCGGGTTCCGGCTCAGGTACGGGCTCAGGTATAGGCTCAACCACCGGTTCCGGGGGAACTACAACATCCTCTTTAGCCAATATCGCGCCGATTGTTCCGCCTACAAGTCCGCAGGCAATGGCCCCTGTTAATGCTGCTTTGTCGGGGTTGCTGTCATTCTGGTGTCCTACGTAAGCTGCGGTTCCGCCGCAAATTGCAGCCCCTACGGCAGCTCCCTTCATGAATCCTTTTTGGCGGGCTGTCATATTTGCGCACCCGGAAACGAGAGACGCCGCACACAATAAAATCAGACCAATTCGTAAGTACTTTAACATAATACCTCCTCTCTTAATGAATGTTCCAGACTTACATGCTTCGTTGTCCCCACATGCGGACATGAGGGAGTTAGCTGATGGAAAGATGAATTTATTCTATTTTAGATACAGTAAACCTCATATGTCAATATATCATTAGTACCTTAGTAATTATTTTCGCGTTTTTT
>DFBQ01000120.1 GCA_002367355.1 Deltaproteobacteria bacterium UBA3076
CCGCGATAGCGGTTCAGTTCAACGCACGTTATGCCCGAATTTTGAGTTATCGCGGGTTTTCCATAGAAAACAAGGGAAGAAAGAGAAATATTGCCAAAATATCTCTCACCATGGTTGGAATATTATGTGAAGGAAATCAATGGTAACCTGCTTATATTATTTGTAAAAGGATTACAACTTCACATAATCCAGAACTTCACATAACATAACATATTCATTTCGTCATCCAAACCGGCGTAGGGGCAGACCTGCGTGTCTGCCCTGATACGGACGAACAAACGTTAGGGGGCGAACACATAGGTTCGCCCCTACATACCGTGATCCAATGGTTTAAAACGATGACGACCAATGAATATATCCGTGGTGTCAAACAAAACGGCTGGTCCACGTTTCCGGGCAAATTATGGCAACGCAATTATTACGAACATATTGTCCGCAATGAAAACGAATTGAACCGCATCCGGGAATATATCATGAATAATCCATTGCAATGGGAATTGGATCGTAAAAATCCGAACGGGCAACGGGATATAGGGCAGGCACAGGGGCCTGCCCCTACGAAGGACGAACCATGGCGGGCATAACCGAAAACACCATCGAACAAACCACCCTCGGTTGGTTTGAATCCCTGGGTTGGCAAACCGCATTCGGCCCCGATATCAGCCCTGACGGCCCGGCCTGTGAACGCGAGGATTACGACCAAGTAGTCTTGCTCGGAAGGCTTCAAACCGCGCTTGAAAACATCAACCCGAACATCCCGCCGGATGCCATTAGCGAGGCTGCCCGAAAGATCACGCGGACCGAGTCGCCCAGCTTGATCGAGAACAACCGGAGTTTCCATTCAACGGTTCAGATTTTCGGTAAACCTCTGAACCCATGAATCCCTGAACCATTGAACCCATAAATGGTTACGAATCATCTTTTTTCAAGACGACTAATGTAGATATACATAATCCTGCCTCATTCCTATTCCTGCCTATTCCTACATTCCGGTAGAAAAAGACCTCTAATTTTTACCATCTCGTAGGATGCGATTCCGCATTATCTCCACAGGAAAAAATGCACGATTGCTACTTTTATTAATAGTATCCTATAGTTAGTGCGCTTCATCCGCATACCCCGCCACTGTGGCACATCTCTTGAATTATATATCTCATACAAAAACAGAGTTCTTGCAAACTCTATTCGGACAGGAGACACACAATGAGAAAAATCGGCATCTATGGAAAAGGCGGCATCGGCAAGTCAACTACGACCCAGAATATGGCTGCGGCCATGGCTGTAAGTTTTGGAAAAAAGGTGATGATCCACGGTTGTGATCCCAAGGCAGATGCAACCCGAATGATCCTGGGGGTCATGTCTCAGGAAACTGTGTTGGATACCTTGAGGGAATTCGGCAAAGAGAATGTGACTGTGGATAAGGTAGTGAAATTAGGATTCGCTGGGATTCGCGCTGTGGAATCCGGAGGACCTGAACCAGGAGTAGGTTGTGCAGGTCGAGGTATCATAACCGCTATTGACCTGATGGAGGAACTGGGCGGTTATCCGGATGACTTGGAATTCCTTTTTTATGACGTACTGGGTGATGTTGTGTGCGGTGGTTTTGCCATGCCCATGCGTCAAGGAAAGGCACAGGAGATCTATATCGTTACCTCTGGCGAAATGATGGCCATCTATGCAGCCAATAATATCAGTAAAGGATTATTAAAATATGCGAAGCGGAGTGGCATACGTTTGGGAGGGATCATTTGTAACAGCAGAAATGTGGATAAGGAACGCGACTTGGTTGAGGAATTCTGTGACCGCATCGGCACCCAGATGATCTATTTTGTGCCAAGAGACAATATGGTGCAAAAGGCCGAGTTTAATAAGAAAACAGTGATGGAATTTGATTCTGACTGCAAGCAGGCAGGTGAATACAAAAATCTTGCCCAGCGGATAATAGAAAACGAGAACTTTGTGATCCCCAAACCTATCATGAAGATGGATGAGTTAGAGGATCTGGTAATGAAATACGGGATCATCTAAATGTACCTTTAATATAGACCAGGAGAAAGAGATGAAGATGATAAAGGGAATCGTGAGACCTGAGAAGGTGGAAGAAGTCGTAGATGCCCTGGCTGAAGAAGGTTTTGTAGCCCTGACTAAGATAGATGTGGTTGGAAGGGGCAAACAAAAGGGATTGGATGTCGGCGGTATACATTATGACGAACTACCTAAGACCATGCTTATGATCGTAACAGATGATGAGAACATAGATAGAGTCACAAATACTATTATAGAAAAGGGCCAAACAGGTCATTTTGGTGATGGAAAGATATTTATTACGCCGGTTGAAGAGACCTATACGATCCGGACAGCTACCAAGGGTGTATAGGGGGACAGGATGAAGGAAATCTACGCAGTTATTCGTTTAAATAAGGTCTACAATACTAAAAAGGCCCTGGAGGAGATTGGCTTCCCGTCAATTACCGTCTTTAACTACAGGGTATTTGGCCGGGGGAAACAAAAAGGCATTGTCGATGAGGTAACTTTTTCAGTAAGTCCGGAAGTCAGTCAGTTGGCTAAACAAGGTGGAATGAAATATATCCCCAAACGCCTTGTGTATCTGGTTGTGGATGATAAGGACATCACGGGTGTAGTGGATGCAATTATTCAGGCCAATCAGACCGGGCATTATGGCGATGGGCGTATCTTTGTCTGTCCGGTGGAAGAGGCGATTCGGATAAGGACAGAAGAAAGGGGTGCCCAGGCACTGCTATAAAAAGGAGAGAAATCATGTGGTTACCACATCCGTGTTATGACCCGGAGGCACACTTTCAGATCGGTCGGATTCACTTACCGGTTGCACCTTTTTGTAACATTCAATGCGGTTTTTGTGTGCGGAGTGTAGGTGCAAAGGAAGACCGTCCGGGGATAACCCAGGAAGTTATCAGACCCAGGAAGGCGATCAGCCGTCTGAAACAGGCAGTTACCTTTGACCCGCGTATTCAGATTGCCGCAATCGCTGGTCCTGGAGATCCTCTGGCCAACGAGGCCACATTCGAGACCTTTGCCCTCGTCAAAAAGCATTTCCCGGGTCTAAAAAAGTGTCTGAGCACCAACGGACTGCTGCTGGCAGATAAGCTCCCCATGCTGAAAGAATTGGGAGTGAATTATATTACTGTGACACTCAATGCGGTAAATCCGGAGATCGGTCAGGAAATATATACAAGGGTCCGGTGGAAGGGACATGTCTATCATGGTCTTGAAGGTGCCCGAATCTTACTGAAACGTCAGATGAAAGGGATCTATCAGGCCAGTCGTGCGGGATTTTTTGTAAAGATAAATACCGTGTTTATTCCAGGGATCAATTCTGACCACGTCGTAGAGATAGCACAAGAGATAAAGGACGCAGGGGCCCATATCATGAATATCATGCCTCTTATCCCCCTAGGTATCTTTTCTCAGTTGTCTTCGCCCACGCCGGCAGAGTTGAGCAGTGCCCGGGCGGAATGTCTCCCTGTAATCAAGCAATGGTATCTCTGCAAGCAGTGCAGGGCCGATGCGGTAGGAGTACCTGGAGAGGAACCTGGAAGGGAAGTGCAGCAAGAGGCATGCCCTTACACCTATTCCGTTCATACCAACGCCTGTACTCTGTGCAATCATTGACTATCCCACATCATATGGAGGGAAGAAATGGCTATTCCGGAAGAATATAAATTAAAATGCGATTTCACTATACCTGAAAGGTATAAGCACCATGTGCTTACCAATAGAAAAGAACCCAATATCCCTGCCTGCAATGTCAAAACCATCCCGGGGGATATGACTGAACGTGGTTGCGCATTTGCCGGATCCCGCGGTGTCGTGGGTGGACCGATCGGTGACTGTATTCAGATCATCCATTCACCGTCCGGGTGTGCCTGGTATCAGTGGGGTACCCGTCGTAATCTTTCAGACATTTATGCCTGGGCAGGCCCGAATACACTCTGTAATGATTCTCAGAATCGCAGGAGGGCAGTTACCTCTGACCTGCTGGAAAAGGACGTGGTCTTCGGAGGCATGGAGAAGCTGGAAAAGACATGCCTTGAGGCCTGGCGTCTCATACCTGGTGCCGCGGGCATCCTGATCTATACTACGTGCACCAGCGGTCTTATCGGAGATGATTGTCCTTCTGTGGCCCGAAGAGTTGAAAGAGAGATAGGTAAGCCGGTATTTGTCATCGATTCACCAGGCTTTTGTGGCGTCAGCCAGTCTACCGGTCATCACCATTTCAATGTCCAGTTCTATGACCAGGTAGTGGAGTACAGAGAGAAACACCCAGAGGCCTGCATGAAAGAGGAGGAAAAAGGGCCTTATGACATTACCATTATCGGCGAATTCAATATGGATTGGGACCTGGCCTATATCAAACCCCTTTTTGAAAAGCTGGGCTGCCGTGTTGTAGCGGTCTTTACCGGCGGTGAGCGCCTTGGGAACCTGCTCAAGATACCTGATGCCAAGTTGAATGTCCTCCATTGCCAGCGCTCCTGCACCTATATCTCTGACCTGATCAAGGAAGGTTTTGAGGTCCCCTATGTGAACGCGAGTTTCTTTGGCATTGAGCAGACGGCCAAGGCCTTGAGGGAAGTGGCGGAATTCTTCGGTTCTGAAGAAATGATGGAGAAGGCAGAGCAGATCATTGAATACGAGTTGGAGGTTATCTCCCCTGCCATAGACTTCTACAGGGAAAGGCTTACAGGCAAAAAGGTGGGTATGTATGTGGGAGGGCCGAGGGTATGGCACTGGCAAAGGGTCATGAAGGAACTGGGCATGAAGGTGGTCTTTGGCATGTGCACCTTTGCCCATGAGGATGACTACGAAAAGATCAATGCCAGGGCGGAAGACGGCGTGTTCCTTGTAGACAATCCCAATGAATTCGAGATTGAGGAATGTTTAGAGAGGTTTAAGCCCGACCTGTTTCTCACCGGGTTAAAAGAAAAGTATCTCTGCCGCAAGCTGGGGGTACCGACTGTGAATTCTCATTCGTATGAAAAGGGCCCCTATGCCTGCTTCAGGGGCATGGTGAACTTTGCCAGGGATATATACGAAGGAGTTTATGCACCCGTGTGGAAGTTTGCCAGGGATAAGGATTTTATTTAGGAGAAAGACCATGACTATGCCCTTGAAATTAAATGGAAGGTTGACCATAGAAGACCTCAATGCCTTACCGGAGATACCTATCGAAGGCATTACATATGACCAGATGTATATAGAAAAGCAGCCCATCTGCCCTGAATACATCCCGCCGGATCAGGATATCATCCCTTCTTCCAAGAGGACCGTTGTCATAGATCCTGGCAGGATCTGCATGCCCTTTGGGGCCATGTGGGCAGCCGTGGGTGTCCATAAATGCATCCCATTTGTTCAGGGCGCACAGGGTTGCACTACCTATCCCCGCTATACCTTTTCCCGCATCTTCAGAGAGCCTGTCTCCATCGCCACGGCCTCCTTTCATGAAGATACGGCCGTATTCGGGGGGCGGAAGAATTTTATTGACGGACTACGCAATCTTATTATCCGTTATCATCCTGAGGTAATTGCCATTATCACGGTTTGTTCGAGTGAGATCATCGGAGACGACATGGAGGGCTTTCTGGAAGAGGCCCAGGAGGAGCTGGAAGAGGAACTCGGCCCAAAGATCCTTGATGAGGTTAAGTTCGTCATCACTCATACCCCCAGTTTTGCAGGTTCTCACGTAGAAGGATATAATCGGGCGGCCGCTGCATTTTTAAAGACTTTGGCCAAACGGACTACCCCGAACAATAAGGTAAATATCATCCCGGGCATGATTACACCCGGTGATATCAGAGAGATAAAACACATCCTGAAGCTGATGGATATCGAGGGTACAATCCTCTTTGATATATCCGAGACCCTTGATTGCCCTCTGCGTCTGCCCCAGCCCATGCCCTATTACCCAAAGGGCGGGACAAGGACGGAGGACATAGTAAATATGGGCAATTCTTTGATGACATTTGCCCTGTGCCCGGATCAGGGGGGTGCAGGGGCCAAATACCTTGAAAAGCGGTTTAAGATGCCGGCCACAATCGGTCCCTTGCCTCTGGGTATACACAGTACTGATTTGTTCATAAAAAGCCTGGCTGAAGCGACGGGGAAACCGATTGCGGATGAGATAAAGGACGAACGGGGAATCTTGATTGACGCCATGGCTGATACCTTTCACTACACGATGGGGATGCGGGTGGCCATATATGGTGACCCTGATATAGCCGCTGCTGCCACAAGATTTTGTTGTGAACTGGGTATGGAGCCGGCGATCGTCGGAAGCGGGACAGAAAGCAAGCAATTTGTAAAAGATGTGTGGGCAACGGCCTATGAGTATGATCGCAAGCCAATCATCTTAAACGGAAGCGACATGTTTGAATGGGAGGATTATCTCAAGAAGGACAAGATCGACTTGATCCTGGGTAACTCCAAGGCTGCGAATGTCTCTAAAGAGGCCGATGTGCCGTTGGTGCGTATCGGATTCCCAATATACGACCGGGTGGGCTACCAGCGCCGGGCCTATGTGGGCTATCGCGGAGGTGAATACCTGCTTGATCTCATAGTGAATACCATCCTGGACAGCAAGTTTCCGGATGACCGTGTGCAGCAATAACTGATTGGTCACAAAGAGGAACAAAATGAAGAGCTGTTTAAATTTGTGTAGAGGGACCCATTTGGTCCGAAAAAGGAAAAATGGTACCAATCTTCCCCTCTGTAGCCGCCCATCCGCACCAGGGGGAATCACGCAGCGGAGCTGTGCCTTTTATGGGGCAAGATGGATGCTCGCCCCTCTGGAAGACGCTATTCATGTAGTACATGGACCTGTGGGCTGCGCCTCTTATGGCAGCACTGTGAGAGGCAGGTCATTTCGCGTGTTTTCCACTGCCCTGGAAGAAAAAGATATTGTCTTCGGTGGCAGGAAAAGACTCATAAGGACGATTAAAGAGGCAAAGGCCATCATGCCTCATGCAAAATATTGCTTTGTCTATGCCACATGCAGCACGGCAATTATCGGTGATGACATAGAGAACATCTGCAAAAAAATGGAAAAAGACCTGGGCTGTCCAGTCATCTTTGTCAACTGCCCTGGATTTAAGGGAGATAGTCAGGCAAGCGGCCACAGGGTTGCTTATGAATCCCTTTTAAATCGTCTAATCGGCCAAGGTAAACGGACAGAGGTGGGGGAATATGATGTAAACATCATCGGCGACTACAACATCAATGGCGAGAGTAAGGTCTTAAAATCCCTTTTAGAAGAGATGGGTATAAGGGTTCGCTGCATCTTTACAGGTCATGCGGATTATGAAGGGATTATTGCTGCCCACACTGTAAGACTCAATCTGCTGATCTGCCAGAGTTCAGGGCGTTTCCTGGCAGAGGCACTTCAGAAGAGATATGGAATACCCTATTTGAAGGTCACTTTCCTCGGGCCTTCTCAGACCATGGCCGGCCTGCGCAAGATCGGACAATACTTTGGTTTGGAAGCACAGGCGGAAAAGGTCATTGCCACGGGATATAAGGCCATAAAACCTGGGCTTGATCGTTTTTTACCCAGGCTCAAGGGCAAGAGGGCGGCCCTTTTCTTCGGCGCTGCACGCATGGCCTCTCTCATTAAGGCCTTGGATGATATGGGGACAAAGGTGGTCTTCACAGGCTCTCAATTTGGCGATCTGACTACTTATAAGGAAACTTGCCAGGCCGTTAGCCCCGGCACCTACATTATAGACGATGCATCTGAACAGGATCTGGAGCACCTGCTTGATGAATTGAGGCCCGATGTCTTTATGGGCGGGATCAAAGAGCAGTACCTCTCCCACAAATTAGGTATTGGTTTCTGTCCCTTTCCACAGCTCAAACGTGCCGGTCCTTACGTGGGTTTTCAGGGCTTTTTGAATTTCGCCGGTAGTGTCCATAATGCCGTTTATGCCCCGGTATGGAAACTCGCAAGAGGGGAATAGCATGAAGAGGAGATTTTATGTGGCAAAAGATGCAGGTCCTCCGAGGCCAGGAGAAATGCCTCGATGAAATCAGGAGCGGCGGACATGAAAGGGATAATCGGTACTTCCTTTTCTTTGTGGCCACGTCGTTGCTCTTTTTGGACACCTCTTTAGCTGTTGCGGCGGATGACCTGCTCAGGATTAACGCTGATATAAGATACAGGTGGGAATACGAGGACAACTTCAATCAGAAGTTTTATGGGGAAAATCCCCCGAAAGGCGACTCGGATGACGGGTTTCTGCTTCAAAGGATTCGGCTCACCTTCGATTTCAACCCGCACAGGAATGTGCATATCTCTGCGGGCTTACAGGATTCAAGGGCCTATGATGTGGCCCTTCCTGATGACGCCTTCTATAAATCAAGGTTGGGGCTTGAACACAATCCAAACAAAGATTATTGGGAGCTATTTGACACCTATCTCGAGCTAAAAAATCTTTTTGGCCAAGAACTCAGTCTAAAAGGTGGCAGGCAAATCATAGCCTACGGTGACAAAAGGGTTTTTGGACCCGGTAAATGGGGTAACACCGGGCGATATATATGGGATGCAGTAAAACTGTCATACAGATCTGGAGATAACTTTGTAGATACATTCTACGGCAGAAATATCATCCATGAACCTGACAGGTTCTCACTCGATCACCGCCATTTCTTTGAAGGTTGTGCTGTCTACAGCCATTTCCTTATTCCAATGCAAGACAGGAAGTTCTATTTGGAGCCCTTTTTTGTAAGGAAATGGGATACGCACGACAATTTTAAGAGTGAAGACCTGGCCTTTGGTGATTTTAATTCTGACTATTACGGCATACGGAGCTATGTCGAAATCTTGCCGGGTCTTGATTACGATTTTACCTTTGTCTGGCAGACCGGCGAGTGGGGAAATGACGACATAGAGGCCTATGGTTACCATCTGCTTGCCGGATATAAATTCAAGATAGTCCCGTGGACTCCACGGATCAGCGCTGAATTTTCCTATGCCTCAGGAGACAAGAACCCCACAGACGGTGACAGAGGCACCTTTGATGGGGTGTTCGGGGCAAGGGACAAGATGTACGGCCGGATGAACCTAATGGACTGGAAGAATCTGCAGGACGCCCAGGCCAATCTGGAATTCAAACCCTTCAAGAACCTGGGCTTCAAGGCAGAGTTACACAAGTTCTGGCTCGCGGAAGACGAAGACGCCTGGTACCAGAACCAAAAGGTCTATAGGGATAAGACCGGCCGATCAGGGAACGAACTTGGGGTGGAATTTGACATTATCGGGAAATACATCACACCCCTCAAGGGATTGGAATGCCAATTCGGCTACGGTCATTTCTGGCCGGGTGAATTTGTTGAAACTGTGGCGGATGATGTTGAGGCCGACTGGTGTTTCCTCCAGCTTCACTACAAATTTTCCAAGAAGGTCCTGTAGGTTAAGGAAAAGCATGGTGATAATCAATTCATATTCAGGAGGCATCATGAAGGCTTTAAAAGACTTAACAAGATATGATGTCGTGCTTTTATCGATATTGGCTTGTCTTGTTTCTTCTATTGCATTTGCCCAGGGAGGGTCCAACGAAGGTCTTGTATTTGCCAAAGCCAAAAAAAAGCCCATTAAGATAGCTGTGGAATTTACTACTCATTCTGCCTGTGCGCATATAGCTAAGCAAAAAGGCTGGTATAAGGAAGAGGGATTGACTATTAGCGGTTATGAAAATTTTATAACCGGCATGGCCCTTGCCGCTGCCTTGGCAAGAGGCGATATTGATGCCGCTTATATCTGTCTGATTCCAGCTATAAATGCCTATGCCAATGCCAATGTGCCCATAAAGGTTGTAGCCGGAATCCATAAATATGGATATGGCCTTGTTGTCAACCCTGACAAGGTCAAAACTATCGATGGCCTGAAAAAGGAAGGGATTCGTATTGGATGCAGTCGAGAAGGCAGTCCCCTTGATGCGCTTTTGCATAAAATGATAGAAAAATATCACTTGGATAAAAAGCAGATATTAAAAAAAGTCAGAAGGATGAATCCACCCAAACTGCTTCTTGCCCTTAAAATGGGTCAATTGGATGCTGCCTTTATTTGTGAACAATTTCCCTCTATGGCAGAAGAATTAGGATTCAAGGTATTTTTGACGGCAGAAGACCTCTGGCCCAATATGCAGGGCAGTGTTTTGGTGGTAAGGGAAGAACTCATAAAGGAGTATCCTGACATAGTGAAAAAATTGGTAAAGGTCACTGAGCGAGCGACACAATTTATCAATAGCCATCCTGAAGAAGCAGCAGAGATTGTTGCCGGAGGATTACAGGTTTCCGGGAAAAAGATATTCCCTGTTAGAGCTATTGATGTAGCTTCCAAACTAGTGATCACGCCGCCGCCGATATTAAAATCTTTGACGGAAAGATTAGTTAATACAACTGATATTGATCCGGAAGAAATCCAGAAGGCAATAGATACTTGCGTGGAATTAGAATACATAAAAGAATCATTTAGAGCAGAGGATTTTGTCGATAGGTGGATAGGTAGTTAGATCACTTCAGCCTTCAACCTTCAACCTATCCACCTGAGTAGTTACGAAGAGTTTATTAAATGAAGAGGATAAAAGCTGCTTACAGCCTGATTCCCGTATTTATTTTTTTGTTAATCTGGGAGATGGCAGCCCGGTTGGAACTTATCCCGGGCCATTTCTTTTTCCCGCCTTTTACTGCGGTGGTGCAGGAATTTTATCATCTGACCGCCAATGGAGTGCTGCCGGCCAACTTTTTGAGGAGCCTGGCCAGGGTCTTGATCGGTTTTACCACCGGGTCTATTGCCGGTCTGTTAATGGGGATTTTGATGGGTTATAAGGAGACTATAAATAAAACATTTCATCCGATTTTCAGCCTACTTTATCCTATTCCCGCCCTGGGCTGGCTGCCCATCTTGATGCTCTGGTTTGGAATAAGTGAGATGCTTCCCATCATGATCATATTTATCTGTTCATTCTTTCCAGTACTTTATAACACCGTCACTGGTATCAAAACCGTAGATAAGAATTTTATCAAGGTTGCAAAGACCTTGGGGGCATCTGAAAGAAAAATCTTGAGCACCATACTTTTGCCCCTTGCTCTTACTAATATATTTACCGGTTTGAGACTGGAGGCAGGGATGGCCTGGCGGGTGATAATAGCCGCTGAGATGGTAGCCATTCCCACCGGTATCGGGGCATTACTCATGAGGGCCGAAAGTCTGATCAGGATAGATATTGTCATAGTATGCTTGATGGTTCTGTCGGTGATGTGTCTATCCTTTGAGAGGTTCTTCATCTACATGGAGCACAAGCTGACAGGCAAATGGAGATGATATGCCTGCTATAGAGCTGAAAAATATCAGCAATTTTATCTGTCGTAATATAAGTTTAAGGATTTCAGACGGCGAGCTTATGGTACTTTTGGGACCGACGGGTGCAGGGAAGACAACCTTGCTAAACATCGTCTCCGGGTTAATCGAGTATGAGGGGTCGATACTATTTGATGGGGTATCAATAGATAAGATCCCGGTTAACCGGAGGAGCGTCGGATACCTACTCCAGGATTTAGCCTTATTTCCTCACCTTGATGTAGCCTCTAATATCACCTATGGATTGAAGATACAAAAGAGGCGTGTCTATGAGATTAAGGCCAGACTGGATGAAATGCTAGACTTGATGAATATCCCTGACCTTGCGCGGAGATACCCCAAGGATTTGAGCGGAGGAGAAAAGCAGCGGGTGGCCTTGGCGAGGGCCCTTGCGCCTTCTCCGCAAGTGTTGCTCCTGGATGAACCTATGAGCAACCTGGATCCCCTGACCAAGGAGACAATATTAGATGAATTTAAAAGTATCCAGCGAAAAACGGGGATAACCACAATCTATGTCACCCACGACCAGGATGAGGCTCTTTATCTGGGTGATCGGGCTTCAGTGCTCAACAAGGGGAAGATAGAGCAAATTGAGGCCTCAGATAAACTGTTTTATCATCCCAAAACCGAGTTTGTGGCACGTTTCGTGGGGGCCAAGAACATCTTAAAAGCACGTATAATCAAAATTAAACAACATGAGGCCATTGTATACATCAATAATGAATGTCTGGTTCAACCTTTTAAGATCAGAGTCAAGAGATATCCTATTTTTGAAAAAGGAAAAGAGATCAGTCTGTGTATTCATCCTGAAAAAATTATCTTGAAAAAAGTAAATGAAGCTGTTGGCAATAACTTAAATAGAATCAGGGGGAAAATAGTAAATAGAAGAAGCAATGGAAAGACTTTAAAGGCAACTATTGACATAGGCGGCACGGAGATACATGCAGCGATCCCTAAAGCCCTTTTTGACTTTAAAATTCACGAAAATGTCTGGGTCTGCTTTGCCCCTGATGCGCCCCATCCTTTATGCGGCAAAAGATGCAGAGCCGCCGAGGCCAGCAGGAGATGTCTTAACCTGGGTTGAGCGGTTCAACGTTCACGGTTCCCGGTTGAAGATCCTGTAAGCGTTCACGGGTTCAGAGGTTCAGGGTTTACCGAAAATCTGAGCAGTTGTTTCGTGAGTTTTGAACGGTCTTGCGCTATTAGCAAAATGATGACGCGTCAATAAGGACGAATATTATGTTTCACCCAGCGGGTGAAAGAGGCTAAACTGAGCATTGTGTTATAAAGTTAAGGATATCAGTAAACTATAACCTTTGAACCTTGAACCATGAACCTGGAACAGATCACTTTAGTCTCAATGAAAGGTAACTGTTCAGGTGAATAGACTGAAGGTAGAAGGCTAATAGGGACAAATCATGCGTAATCACACAAAACTGCGGGCATTTGAGTTGGCTGATGAGATTGTGCAGTATTAGTTTAGAGGATTCATCTTTGTTCGATCGTTGCGAACTGCTTAAAATACTTCAGCCTTCAGCCTTCAGCCTTCAACCTTCAACCTGAATAGTTACAATGAAAGCAGGAGTAGCCAATCATGAAAGGGATTATCGATACCACCTTGAGGGAGGGAGAACAGGCAGCTAACGTCTATTTTGATCTGGACGAAAAGCTCCATATTATCGGCCTGCTGGATAAGCTGGGTATTGACGAGATAGAGGTTGGGGCTGCTGCTATGGATCCGGAAATAGACCAACTGATTAACCAGGCCAGGGAACAGACGGTTGGTCCGAAGCTCTCTCTGTGGTGCCGGTGTGTATCAAGCGACATTCAAGAAAATTTGAGACTCTGTCCTGATATCCTTGCAATGTCGATCCCGGTTTCGGATATCCAATTAAAACACAAACTCAACAAAGATAGAAAGTGGGTACTGGCAAGGGTTTGTGAAAGTATAAGACAGATCAAAGATAGAGCATCATGTTATCTTTCTCTGGGGTTGGAAGATGCCTCCAGGGCCAACATAGGTTTTGTCGAGGAGGTCTGCTCCCTGGCTCAGAGAGAAGGTATAGACAGAATTCGTTTTGCCGATACTCTGGGAATTATGGATCCGATGACAATGTTTGAGACCATTATGAGGTTAACATCCCAGCTCTACATAGATGTCGGTGTACATACACACAATGATTTCGGTATGGCCACGGCCAATGCAATCAGTGCCCTGGCAGCCGGGGCTGATTTCGTAGATGTTACGGTCAACGGCCTTGGGGAACGGGCAGGCAATGCGGCCCTGGAAGAAGTCATGGCCTTTTTGGCAAAAAGAAAGGGGATAGATAGATACGACCTTCAATACCTTTGTTTCCTTTCTGACTATGTTTCAAAGGTCTCCCGCATCCCTGTTTCCTCAAAGAAGCCTGTAGTCGGTAAAGATATCTTTACATGTGAAACGGGCATCCATGTGGATGGTTTGCTGAAGAATCCTTTGAACTATGAACCATATGAACCCTCGGAGGTATGTCTTGAGAGGAAATTGCTTGTCGGCAAAAAGACAGGGACAAATGCACTCCGTCATAAGCTCAAGTGTCTGGGCATAGATGCAGAAGACCATCTTTTGAAAGAACTGTTAAAAATAGTCAAAAAAGAATCCTCACGGCTAAAAACCAGCCTCACGGATGAAGAGCTTTTGCATCTCCATTCCATCCAGCGTGAAACTCCTTCCTCACAGGACTGATATCCACGAATTGCGGGACAATTTGGAGGATACTCTCTGATAATGCGGCACAACCTCACAAAATCAAGTATTACCTTGATAGTATAGGAATTTCCATTTTTGGACACAGATGAACACAGATTTCACGGATGGCTATGGATTAGGTTTATATTGTTCAAACAATACTTCCATTTCATAAATGAGAAAAATTGGTGAAAAATTGGGGACGTAATTGACT
>DFBQ01000214.1:0-3974 GCA_002367355.1 Deltaproteobacteria bacterium UBA3076
TTTTAAATCTTTTTCCACAATTCAACATTCAAAATTCAGCATTGTTATAAAAGGACGCATCTTGGGCCTTTTGAGCGGAATCATGTTTCAGACTTTTTGCAGTGTAATCATCTTTAGAAGTAACCGAAATCTTCTGCCATGGAGATTTATGTGCTTGCCTACCGGCAAGCTATCCTGTTATATTTTATTTAATATATTTTCTTCGCCTGGAAGGGTTACTCTCCTGTCAGGGGCTTATACATCAGGACAACCGAATGAGCATAAAAAATTTCTACTGGGCTACCTGCAAAACACAACGTAACTTCTCAATAAGTCTGGGNNGGAATGACGATTGGGTGTGAGCGCCTGTCATTCCCGCGAAGGCGGGAATCCAGTGGATAGTCGCAAAATATGATTTGCCCGGACTTGTTGAGAAGTTACAACACAACCTTAATATCATCTTCTAAGGAGAAGCCATGACACACAAAGTTCCTGAAAAAAAATGGGCAATTCTGAAAACGATCTTGAGTTTATTGCTTGCACTCAGCCTGTTCACTTTGCCTGGCTGCGGTCTCAGCGAAGAAGATAAGTCCGTAATAAAACAGGGCGTAAAGGCTGCCGAGGAGTCGAAAGCAGCAGCATCCAGGGCAGAAGCCGCTGCCAAGCGTTTAGAAGACTTGGCTTCTCGACTGGAATCATCCGCACGAAAGGCTGAAGAGGCAGCGGCAGCGGCAGTCACGGCAGCCGACAGGGCGGATGCAGCGACAAACAGGGCTACAGAAGCAGCCAGCAGTGCTGAGACTACAGCTAAAAAGACAGAAAGAATATTTGAAAAGAGCCTCCTTAAATAAATTGAGAGCCGCGGCTCTGCTTACTAAATCTTCTATTCTTTGTCTGTCCGTGCCACAGGCACCGGAATGCCGGTTTGTTCCCTGATGGCCTTCTTGATTTTCTTAAAGTCCATCTTAAGGGGGCCAATGGCCTGTTCGCAGGCAGAAATACCGGAAAAGGCTACTGCCAACGGGTCATCAATCTTATTTTCATAGTCTTGATATACCTGTAACCAGCACTTGTCTTCCGCCCATCCAACCTTTATTGGTTCATAAATGATCCGGACCAGTGTTCCCACCGGCACCAACGGAAACAAAGAGGCTATATCTTCAGAATAAAGCCTTATACACCCATGACTGACCCGGCGACCTACACCCCAGGGACGATTTGTACCGTGAATACCATATGAAAGGCGTGAAAAGCGCAAAATGTATTTCCCCAGAGGATTGTCAGACCCGGGAGGTACCTGTGGAGGCAACTCAGGATCTTCCTCCAGCACGGAGGGTGGTACAACCCATATTGGATCCTCGGCCTTACTGAATACTGTATAAATGCTCAGCTCTGTGGAGTAGCCCTCTCTACCGACCCCTACAGGACATGTCCAAAAGCGGAATGGTCCCTCTTCGGCGGATTTGAAATAATACAGACGCATCTCAGCAAGATTTACTACTATTCCTGACGGCAGACGTCCTTTGGGCAAAACAAATATAGTGGGCACCAATACGCCGGCGCCTTCAGAAGGCACCCAGGGGTCCATGCCGGGGTTTGCTGCTACTATCTGGTTGTACCCCAGGCCATGGTCCTTTGCTATGTCGAGCAGGGTTTGTTTGTGACCTGCCTTTACGGTCCTCATTGTACCATAAACAGTTCGTCCCTCTTCGAGGTCAAAAACGTTGAGTGCGTTGGCTTTTGGAACTGCCGGAATAATTATGAAAAAAACGAGGATTCTTATCAATAAAGCAGCTCTAAGCGAAGAAAAACTGAACATATTCCTTTAGTAATATCCTTGTGAGTCAGAAGGGTTGGCGAAATTGGATTGAATATTGTATCATAGTGTGTATTCTATTGCATATATCTTGCCTGGAAGAAGCATTATGAAAATTACATTTATCATTATAAGCTCGAATTACATCAAGTTGGCTGAGGAAATCACAATGGGTTTCCTGAACGTCCTGTTTCGAGCTAAATCCGACAAATCACTAATTTAAGATTCTGCCTCCTGTCCTACGGCCCATCCGGCATACGCGGCCAAAAGTAGGCTGGGTGGAACGGAATCTATGAGCTGTGACAAAAATACCGGAGGTCAATATGAAACACTATTTTAAGAAGGCAGCGGTCAAAATATATGCAGATGCAAAGGGAGAAGGCCGGCTTATTGAAGGCCGTACCCTTGACAGACTCAAGGAGCTTGCCGTCAGACAGGATGGGGTAATCCGGACACAAATGGGTTCAGTGGCGGCGGACTCCGAGCCTATGTCCCGTTCAGCCCCCCACACCACTAACAACATTGATCACCCCTTTGGTGAAGAAGAAGAGCAATTGGCCCTGGAGGCAGTGGAGTATCTGAGCAGGGAACGAATAATATCACTGGATACCATAGTAGGGGACGGGCGGGATGGAGTTACTGTCCGATTTATAATTCCTGAAGTCTATGCCCAGATAGCCTATGGTCTGAAGCTGCTTCTGGACTATCCGGCTGCCAGAGTGGTGGAAGATCCCACTTACACTATTATCTTCTTTACAGACGAGGCATTTGAAAACAACAAGCACAAAAAACTTCTTGACAAGGATATTGCCATCCGCCTCTGGATGGGAGAAAAGAGGGGCGAGCAGGTAAAGATATGCAGAAACAGCCTGTACGTTGGTGAAGGGAAAAAGGGTGTCTTCCAGTTTGAGGACTGGCGGGTGAAAACCATTGACAAGACAGGCATTTTCCTGCACTCAGGTGCCAGGAGAGACTGGCTCTGGATATACGATCTTGAAACCGAAAGGCCTGAGCTAAAGGAAGTGGTTGCGGGTGTCTCGGGCCTCACCGCTACAGGTAAGACAACAACACTTTGTAGAAAGTTTGCCAAGCTTCACAGGGAGAGCTCTGAGATGATAGGTGACGATGGTGGTACTCTGGCCTTTGACGGGAGCTACGCGGCCTTTGAGATGGGAGGATTGTACGTAAAGACAGAGGGGCTGGATGAGAGCCAGCCTGAAATACTCCGTGCGGCAGACTCCCGTGATGCCTTCCTGGAAAATGTTGCCATTAGCAAATACCCGTATATACCCGATTTCAAAGATATTTCCAAGACGGCAAATGGCCGGGCCGTTGTCACAAGAGAGAACCTTGAAATAGCAAGCCCGTCTTTAAGGGCGGACAGGCTGGATTATATAATTATCCTTACAAGAAATCCCATGATCAATGCCATAAACAAGTTGACTCCTGAGCAGGCCACCATGCAGTTTATCTACGGCGAATCAATTGAGAGCTCCGGAGGCAATCCCGAGGAGGCAGGCAAGTTCAAGCGAGTCTTCTTTCTTGATCCTTTTGTTTGCGGGAATTTGCTGGAGCATGCGATGATTTTCTATGATATTATCAAAAGAAACCGCATAAAGTGCTATCTGTCCAATACGGGCACTATAGGCGCGGACGATGCAAAGGTGACCCTGCGCCAGTCTCTTGGTATTTACAATGATCTCAGTCGCATAGAGCTGCGATTCAGCTCCGAACCGGATTTATTGGGCTACCATTACCCGATTAAATGCGACAGGGCCAACCTGTCCCTTATGAATGCACATGCTCTTTTTCCTGATAAGGAAATCCTCAAAAAGAAAATAAAGAATTTTCTCAAGGGCAGGACAGAGTATCTTGAGGATTTTGAGGCCAGGTTCGGTGAAATCCCCGAGCACATAAGGGAATCATTGCCCTATCGTGAAGACCATGTCTATAAAATAATTGAAGATCACAAAGCCCTGGACTTTGAATAATGTCTAAGTTCAGCCATTAGCTGTTAGCGTTTAGCTTTGAAAAATAGTTCATCACGGATTAGTGTGGCGATCCGTGATGAACAGCTATTAACTTTTAAGTGTTAGTAACCTATTTGGAAAACAGCAGCAAATTAATAGCTAATACCTAATTTTGTAATAGTAAAATATGGCATCCTTCATATCAAGCC
>DFBQ01000214.1:4084-32740 GCA_002367355.1 Deltaproteobacteria bacterium UBA3076
GTAAGCTACAGGATGAAGGATGCCTAAAATATCCTGTAATCATATAACTAATAGCTAACTGCTAAAGGCTAACTGCTCAATTTAGGTATGAGGCACAATCGCTGGAAGGATATAGATCAGGCCAGAAAGCTTCTAAAGCTTCCTGAACAGGTAACCAGGATAGAGATACTGGAGGCATACAGGCATCGCTGCAGAGACCTTCATCCAGACAGGAATCCAGGCATAGATACATCAGAAGAGATGGCCGGGCTAAATGCGGCCTACAGGATCCTGATGGAATATGCCGATAGGTATGAAATAAAACTCAATCCAAATGAAGACGGCATGACCGAGGGAGAATGGTGGATGCATCACTTCGGACAGGACCCTATCTGGACCGGAGACCATGAGGAAGAATAGCTATGGCTCTAATCGTGCAGAAGTATGGCGGTTCTTCAGTAGCTGACTGTGGTCTGATTAAAAGAGTTGCAGATCATGTGATTGCCTGCAAAAAGCAGGGCGATGATGTGGTAGTAGTCCTCTCTGCCATGGCAGGGGAGACCGACCGGCTTATTGACCTGGCAAGGCAAGTGCAACCGATATCAGACCCCAGGGAACTTGACGTATTGCTGGCTACCGGAGAGCAGATGACCATCTCCCTCTTTGCCATGGCAGTCAGAGAAAAAGGCTTTAAGGCCACCTCCTTTCTGGGTTATCAGGTCCCAATCGATACGGATCCAGCCCACGGAAAGGCCAGGATCCTGGACATATCAACTGAAAGACTCAATGCCGCTCTCAAATCAGGACACATTCCTGTTGTGGCAGGATTTCAGGGAGTTACCCCTAGAGGTAAT
The DNA here is from genome assembly GCA_002367355.1 of Deltaproteobacteria bacterium UBA3076. Taxonomy (GTDB): domain Bacteria; phylum Desulfobacterota; class Dissulfuribacteria; order Dissulfuribacterales; family UBA3076; genus UBA3076. The sequence continues at coordinate 4,918 of DFBQ01000214.1, forward strand.
ATCACCACCCTCGGAAGGGGCGGCTCAGACACAACTGCAGTGGCAGTGGCTGTAGTCCTTAATGCTGATATCTGCGAAATTTATACAGATGTAGACGGAGTCTACACAACAGATCCCAATATATGTCCGGATGCCAAAAAGATAGACAGAATTTCCTATGAGGAGATGATGGAAATGGCAAGCCTCGGTGCAAAGGTCCTTGAGATCCGATCAGTGGAGTTTGCCATGCGATACGGCATGCCTCTCCATGTGAGATCGAGCTTTACTTACAACACAGGGACCCATGTGGTTAAGGAGGACGAAACTATGGAACAGATCTTGGTTTCCGGTGTTACCTACAGCCGAAATGAAGCGCGTATTACCATCACTAAGGTCCCTGACAGCCCCGGGATAGCCGCAGGCATATTCAATCCGATCTCAGATGCAAATATTGTGGTTGATATGATCATCCAGAACACAAGGGCCGGTGACCTCACTGACATGACCTTTACAATTCCACGGGGGAATTACGACCAGGCCATGGGAATAGTGCAGAAAGTGGCCAAAGAAATCGGGGCTGAGAGGGTGGCTGGAGACCAGAACATTGCCAAGGTTTCTATAGTGGGAGTGGGCATGAGGAACCACGCGGGTGTGGCCAGCAAGATGTTCGATATCCTGGCCAGGCACGGAATTAATATCCTCATGATTAGCACCTCTGAGATCAAGGTATCGTGCGTTATTGAGGAGAAATATACTGAATTGGCTGTTCGCGCACTGCACGAGGAGTTTGGTCTGGATCATGAATAAAAAAATCGAAATATATGACACAACCCTTCGGGACGGGACTCAGGCCGAGGACTTTAACCTCTCTGTTGAGGATAAGGTCAGGATAACATTAAAACTTGACGATCTCGGTATAGATTACATTGAAGGGGGCTGGCCGGGGTCCAACCCAAAAGACGAACAATACTTTCGCGAGATTCAAAACTATTCCCTAAACCACAGCAGGATAGCTGCTTTTGGCAGCACCCATCACGCCAGGCATCATGCCCACGAAGATCAAAACCTCAAGGCACTCGTGGCGGCCCGGACTCAGGTTATTATAATTTTCGGAAAGACATGGGGAATACATGTAAAAGACGTCTTGAGAATCTCCCCGGAGAGGAACCTGGAACTTATAGAGGACTCCCTTTCCTGGCTGAGGCCCCAGGTGCAGACACTATTTTACGACGCTGAGCACTTTTTCGACGGATACAAGGCTGACCGTGACTATGCCCTTGAGACCCTGCGCCGGGCATTGGCCGGAGGGACAGATTGTCTTGTGCTTTGTGATACTAATGGCGGAACCATGCCATATGAACTGACGGAGATCATCGGGGATGTCCGGAAGGCACTGGGAGATGAAGTTCAACTGGGTATCCACTGCCACAATGATGCCGAAGTTGCCGTAGCCAACTCCCTGTCGGCGGTCAGGGCCGGAGTGACACAAATCCAGGGTACCATGAACGGTTTTGGTGAGAGGTGCGGAAATGCCAACCTCTGTTCCGTAATTCCGGGCCTTGTGCTCAAAATGGGGCATGAATGCACAGCAGGCAATAATCTCGATAAGCTCACCAGTGCGTCAAGGTTTGTCAGTGAAATCGCGAACCTGTCCCACAATAAGTACCAACCCTATGTGGGGGAAAGCGCCTTTGCCCACAAGGGGGGTATCCACGTCAGTGCTGTCCAGCGCAACCCAGAATCATATGAACACATAAGACCTGAACTTGTGGGGAACATACAGCGTATCCTGATCTCAGATCTTTCCGGAAAAAGCAATATCCTTGCCAAGGCCAAACAGTTTGGCCTTGACCTGGAGAGCCATGACCCTGTTGTGCTGGACATTGTGGCCCAGCTAAAAGAGCTCGAAGCCCAGGGCTTCCAGTTCGAAGGTGCGGAAGCCTCCTTTGAATTGCTCATGAGAAAGGCCCTCGGCACCCGGCGCAAGTACTTTGATCTCCTTACCTTCAGGGTCATAGACCAGAAGTTCAAAGACAATGAACCCGCGCAGGCAGAGGCTACTATTAAGGTGCGTGTAGGTGGGCATACAGAACACACTGCTGCAGTAGGCAATGGACCGGTAAATGCCCTGGATAACGCCATTAGAAAGGCCCTTGAAAAATTCTACCCGCAGCTCAAAGAAATGACATTGCAGGACTATAAGGTCAGGGTGCTTCCTGGAAGTCCCGGGACAGAGGCTAAGGTGCGGGTGCTGATAGAATCAAGGGATCAACACGACAAGTGGGGCACAGTCGGGCTTTCCAACGATATCATCGAGGCCAGTTGGCAGGCCCTTGCGGATGCTATCTGTTTTAAGCTACTCAAGTCAGAAAAAGAAAAGCCGTAGGGTTAGATTTTTGTAACCGTCTCAAGATCCATGTGGTAAGGAACGTACAATAAATAACTTGAACAAATTAATGTCTTTTTTGCCGTCTTCTTCGTTGCTCGTCGATCACATAACCCGTTATGCTTGCTCCTCGCGCCTTGAATGCAACAAAAAATCCTGTGCGGTTAAGAAACTATAAGCGGACCGTTTTTTCCATATTAATTTTCTTGATATGAGAATAGATGGAAAATATGTCCATCTATATGATTTAATACCATGGAAAGTTTCCATTTATTACTCTGTTCTGCGTTTGAAAGGCAGGTTACAGGGTGAACACTGCGATGAAGGACCCTATGTTTGCTACAACATTAGCTGCCATACTTCGAGAGCGAGGGGTGGACGTAATCTATCCTTGTCTCCAGGATTTGCTCGAAAATGGTCTTACCTTGGCTCGATTTTCTGATGGTGAGGTCAAACCGCAACGCCAAGACATAACTCAGTACATGGCGGCGTGGTCAAAGCATGTGGGGCTCGGGGAGGAGGAATGTCGAAGTTGGCTGATTGAATACTGCGTAGCCATGCTTTCTCCGATATCGAGAACATCGCCTTCTGGAATACGACATAGCACGAAATCCAACATCAAATACATATACAGGTCCGATGTCCCGTTTTCTTGCGAGCACGAGGATAATTCTTTCAGGGCGCAGTGCAGTAGGGATTGTCCAGCATACGCCGCTATGATACCCAAGGCTTGCGGCGGAAGGAACGAAACGTCGAAGGAACCTGCTCTGGCACGACCGACCGACGTCGTAGAGGCGCAAGTCATCTCTGGGAAAGCAATCTACAGAGATCAATTCGAGATCGCCTTACGACTCATACACGACGAAACGAAGAAAAAGACCAAAAATAAGCGGATCGTCCAGCTTCTAAATGAACAGGGACTAAAAACCAGAACGGGGCGAAGATGGACATACGGCATCTTACATTCTGAACTGACAAAGATAAAAGGAAATCAGGTTGCCGGCACGCCAAACCAGAGCATGGACACGGACCCTGAATAGCCGCGCCGCTATCGCTTTGCGGCTATTCAGCGCCGGTCATTCCGGCGGAAGCCGGAATCCATTGGATAGTCGCAAAATATGATTTGCCCGGACTTATTGAGAAGTTACTATCAGGGAAGGGTGCATTCATATGTTGGGGGACCTAAATTTAGTAATGAACGTCGAACATCGAACGTCCAACATCGAATGTTGAATGGGGAAAAAATAAAAAAAACAGAAAAAACTGTTGAATGTTCAACTGGATGCATTCATAAAAACGCTGTTTCCTTCCCGCCCGGTTCCGGTTTCCGCTCTAAGGGAAAAACAGATAACTCCCTATCCGGATTGGGCCATTCGCGAGTTGCTCATAAATGCGGTTATGCATCGCGACTACCAGTCTAATACACCTGTTTATTTTTATTGGTTTTCCGATCAGATCGAAATTCAGAACCTGGGCGGGTTTTACTGTGCTGCCGCTGATTTTCCCAGTCAGAACGATTATCGGAATCCTAAAATCGCCGAAGCCATGAAGAACCTTGCTTATAATTCGATACCTGGTTGACATTAGGGAAAATTAGGGGTTATTCTCCCAATATGCAACAACAATCAAAGCTGATTCCACGACCGCGCTTGATGAATCAGGTCCTCCGGTTTCTGGATGAGGCGCCGGTTACCGTGCTGCTTGGCGCCCGTCAGACAGGAAAGACCACTCTGGCGCAGATGGTGGCCGATATTTTTGAAAATAAAAAAAAGGCAGCGGTTCATCGTTTCGACCTGGAGAGAGCGGCTTCACGGGCCTCCCTGGCAACGCCTGAAATAACCCTTGAATCGCTGCCGGGCCTGGTTGTAATCGATGAAATCCAGCGCATACCTCAGCTTTTTGAAACACTGCGCCCACTGGCCGACCGGGCTGAAGCTCCGGCGCGCTTTCTGGTCTTGGGCAGCGCTTCGCCGGGCCTGGTTCGCGGTGTTTCGGAATCACTGGCCGGACGCGCTTTGTCTATACCTGTGCCGGGTTTTGCCCTGGATGAATTGGGCGCGGATTCACAAGACACTTTATGGATCCGGGGTGGATTCCCGCGTTCATGGCTGGCTTCATCGGATGGCGCCAGCCGTCGGTGGCGGGAAGCGTTTATTTCCACCTTTTTGGAACGGGATATGCCGCAGCTTGGGATTCGGGTTCCTTCCGAAACTCTTCGCCGTTTTTGGACAATGCTGGCACACTATCATGGACAGGCATGGAACGCCTCGGAACTGGCGCGCTCACTTGGAGCCTCTCCGAAGACGGCTCTGTATTATCGTGATATCCTTGCCGGCGGTTACATGGTACGCGTTCTACCTCCCTGGTTTGAGAATCTTAAAAAGAGACAGGTCAAATCGCCAAAAATCTATATTCGTGACAGCGGCTTGCTGCATATGCTCTTGGGGATTACGGATATGGCCTCATTACGTTCGCATCCGCGTTACGGCGCGTCCTGGGAAGGATTCGCCCTTGAACAGGTACTGGCCCTGCTGGGATCCAATAATGCCTATTTCTGGAGCACCCAGCGCGGCGCCGAGCTTGATCTCCTGCTTCTGCGTGACGGTATGCGGTGGGGCTTTGAGTTCAAGTGCAGTGATGCCCCGTCTATGACAAAATCAATGCATATTGCGCTTCATGATCTTTCTTTGAATAGGCTTTTTGTCGTATATCCCGGAAAGGAACGTTACCGGCTTCACAAAAAAGTCGAGGCTCTTCCATTATTCCAATGCATGCACTTGCAGAAAACAGATGTCAGCCAATGACAAAAATATCCGATACAACCATGAACACAGACACCAAACGACAAATCGAAACAGCGCTCCGGGCCTTCTCCGGTGCCGACCTGCGCGCCGCGTCCATTGGTTTGCTGAACAGCCTGGGTTACCAAAGTAAGAAGACCCTCGATCTTGACAATACATCGGATGCCTTTCTTGCCGAGTTCGACAAACGTGACCGGAAATTCCGCAAGGACAAGGCCTTGTTCGACCGCTGGAAGTCCGTCGAATTCCTGTTTCAGATTACGGATGACGAGGTGCGCAATACCGGCGCGCAGGGTACGCTTTTTGATTCCGGTTATGATCACGGAAACTACCAATCCTATCTGTTTTTCGCCCTCGACCTGAAGAAGAACCATTACACGCGCACCCAGCTTGCAGACATCACACGAGAGATTAATCTGCTCTTCGATATGCCCGCCATGCTTCTTATACTGCATGAAGACTCTCTCACTCTTGCGGTGATTGACCGACGTCTTCACCGGCGCGACGAGAGCCGTGATGTCCTTGAAAAAGTCAAATTGCTACGCGGTATGCAGTACACGAAGCCACATGCAGCCCACGTGAGAATCCTCAGCGATCTTGCATTACCGGAGATATTGAGTGAGGAAATTCAGATGCCGCAAATTCGCCGATATGCATGCCGCTTGGCGTCAAGCCCTGGATATCGAGGAGTTGAACAAGCAGTTCTACCGCCGAATTCAGGAATGGTTTTTCTGGGCCGCACAAGTGGTACGTTTTCCGCACGGGAGCATTGACGATGAAGATCTCCGCAATAGGACAGCGCTTATTCGCCTGCTCACACGTATCGTGTTCTGCTGGTTTGCTCGCGAGAAAGGCCTCGTTCATGATGAGCTTTTTGACGCAAAGAGTCCGGATTGTCTCAGAAAGAGCTGGCCCGACAAGTGGGAACATCTCAACAGCAAATCAGCCGTCTCGAATCGCCGTCATATGAGGGCCATTCCTTGAGCACGTTGCGCCGAGTCGCGGAGGTTCTTGGGGCAACCCTTCATGTGGAAATTCAACGCAAGAAGCGTCGGAAGCAAGGAGCTGTTGCTGAAGGCAAGGCCAAATACGGGGTCAAAGATTGAATTTTGCAGGCAGAAAAGCAATAAAAATCCCGATAATCCTGTTAATCCTGTCAAAAATGTTTAGAGGAAACTCATGACTGATATTGTAGGTAAACTCTGGGGATTTTGTCACACGCTACGCCATGACGGCATTGACTACGGCGACTACATCGAGCAGTTGACATATCTTCTGTTTCTCAAGATGATCGAGGAGAAAGGGGTGTAAAGCCCGTTGAAGAATCAAAATTGATAATGAACATGAGTCAAAAGCAGCCCCCTTTTATCTTGCTCAAATTTTTCTATGAAAAAAACAAAAGATAGATATCCCCTCCCCATCCGCGAATGGTCCGAAGATGACCGCCCACGGGAAAAACTGCTCAAATACGGCGAGCACACGCTGAGCAATGCAGAGCTGCTCGCTATTCTTATCCGGACTGGTACACCGGGAAGAAGCGCCGTGGATATCGGAAGAGAGATCCTCCACAAGTTCAGGACGCTCCGTGCCATGAGCGGAGTCGATGTCTCAGAGTTTAAGGAAATATCCGGCCTGAAAAACGCGAAGATTGCCCAGATTAAAGCGGCCATCGAACTGGGCCGAAGGATGCTTAGCGAGGAGAAGGCCCTGGAAGGTTCTATTAAAAAATCATCTGATGTTGCGAATTTCCTGATGCCTCTCATGAGAGACTTAAAAAAGGAGCGTTTTGTGCTGCTGCTCCTCGACAGACGGAATGCCGTATCAGATATGATTGATATCGACTATGGCACAGTTGACAGGGCGAATCCTTACATCCGCGATATTATCCAGACGGCCATCAAATATAACGCCCCGTCGATCATTGTCGCCCACAATCATCCCTCCGGCGCGGTGACCCCCAGTAACGATGATAAAGCATTCACAAGAAGCCTTATGATGGCGACCAAAGCAACCGGCATCAGCTTTTTAGACCACATCATCATCGGAGACAACCGCTACTTCAGTTTTGCTGATGAAGGATTAATTGAAAAATATGAGATGAAGGCGGTACGAGAATTATAAAAGAAAAAGGCATCCTTCATTTTGTAGTTTGGGCTACCAACTTAAGGCGGGACACCTTGTAATCTCAAGGAGTTACAGTAGGGTGGGCATTGCCCACCAATCTACGCAGATCGCTCATTGATGGTGGGCAGTGCCCACCCTACGAATTGTCCCGCTTTAAGTTGGTAGCCGTAGTTTGCAGTTTTCGAGGTTGGTTCTTTAGTCATCCATTTTGAATATCGAACCGCAGAACAAGGAACCGCAGAATATCGAAGTATTATTTCGACATTCGACATTTCTTGTTCGATATTCTGCGGTTCAAAAAATAAAAAGTGTAAACTACTTTTGGGATGATATGAAGGATGCCAAGAAAAACAAGGATTCACCTAAGTGGAAATCTGATTAAGAAGGGATTGAAAGTTCTCCTGAATATCGAGAGCGATTTCTCTTCAGATCGACACGATTCGAGATATGATCTGCCTGAAAAAATCCCGCGACCATACGTCCAAGGCACGCCGGTTCACAATGAAGGGGGCGACTTCCCTGCGCGCTTGTTCCACATCGAGGTCATCCACTGCTTGCCGCAAGAGGTGCTGGAGTCTGTCGGGAGTCAGCGGTTCATCATCGCGGTAATCGCCGGACTGACGCATCCTGGATTCGAGGTGTCTGATCCGAACTTCCGGATACCTGCCCGCATACCATACCAGGTCGTACCAGTCGCGCCCCTTCACGCGCGTCTTCCACTTCCGACAAAGGATCGCATGGAGCTTCCCGGCGAAAAGGTCCGGCAAGCAATAGACGCGAACAGAAAAGGGAATGGGCTGCAGAACGTACTGGGTTTCTGTTTTGAACCCGCCTGGCGGGTCGGTGTCCACTTCGAGCCTGATCTTGAGGTTCTTCGCAGGATGCAGATCGCGGAGCAGTTCCTGTGCGGCCTCAATCACAATCAACTGGCTGTATGTGTTTGTCTTCAGAAACGCCGATTCAATCGCGCCTGCCTGCGTCTTCCGGCGGCTTTCAAACTCCACGTGGAACCCGAAGCTGCTGATTTCTCGCTGCAGGGCATCCCCATAGGCCTTAAGCGAGAAAGACTCATCGGGCTTGAGCAGCGAGAAGTCCAAGTCCTCGGAGTATCGATCCAGTCCATATAGGACCCGAAGCGCGGTGCCGCCATAAAACGCAGCGTGCTCGAAGAACTTGGAACGCCAGAGTCCGAGCAAGGCCACATCCTGCAGGATTTTCCTAAGGGCGTTGACATAGTCGTCGCGGTTCCGGCATTCGTCGCGGTCCAGCATGCTGCGGATTGCGTCATGCATGAGGGGCCTCCTCCAAGCGTTTTAAGTACCGAACCAGGTTGTTGATCTTGGCCGAATCATATGCCGTGGCGATGACCTGCAATCGGAAGTGATTAAGCCTGCTGAGGGCTTCCCGGTCGATGCGAAGATCTTCGGACAGATATGCATTATAATCGGATACGCGGAGTCCTCTGAATCGCTTGTCGGTCCAAACCTTGTCCGCCAACGCCTTTTCAGGGGAGGCTACCAGGAAAGGTGTCTTGCCGGCCGTTTCGAGGATAGCGCCTACAGAATAACGGGGGCCTTTCAGCATGCGGTAGGAAAAGGTACCGAAGGGCGTGTCGAAATCACGCGAACGGCGGGTGGTCACCGAGGTAACGGTCTCCACCCGCTCCGGGATCAGACCGTGATGGCTCAGGGCATACTCAAGGCTGACATACGACGGCCCATAGATCAGGTTGGCCAGATATTCGCGGCTGAGCGGTTCCTTGCGAAAGGCCTCACCGAAACAGTACAGCCCCTTCTTGACCCTCACGATCGCCCCGCTGGCCAGCAGCCTGGTAATTCTGTCCCGGGGCTTGCGGTATCCTGCTAACGCGTCCAGCAGGACCTGGTAGTCAAATACCTCACCGCCAATGTTCCGCCGCATCTGCGCAATGACGTTCAACGGATTTCACCTCAATTGAAATCATAGTATGTCCACGTTTCATGGACATACTATACAATAAATTGGTAATGGTCAAGCCTTTCCTTGCTTATGAACCGTCGACCGTTATCATGAAGTCGGGGTCGAGTAGACAGGGGAGAGAAACCGGCCATGGGTTTACAGCCGGGGGACCCATTTATCTCGGTTAGTCTGTGTGTTTCTGCAGTGAGAATAATAAAAGGAATGGTCTCGGACCATGCCAACTACCTGATACTGGGAAGAAACAGTCATAATCTGTGCTGATTATGGCCTTAAAACGGCCTTTTGGGGGCCGAAAACACGCTCTTAAGAAAGCATTAGGATATTCTCTATGAGCCTAACTGATAATTCCTTTGGTTTTCAGTTTTAAAAGGAAAACCGGGGGACAATTCTTCAAAGTGAGGGGAGTGTGAAGACCCAAGACTGGAAGTGGCTGACAACACACAGGGAAGGACAGTTCTTTGAACGGAAGTGCTGTTATGATCGCTCAGGCAAACGACCAAAGCGCAGCCCGCGATGTTTCCGAGACCCTTGCGGCCATGGCCAATGCCGATGGCAGGAAAGATCCGGGACGTTGTTGACTAAGTTGAATTAGCTGGCTACGAGATTTTCAAGAAAGTGCACACGGCAGTAGATTTGGAAAATATGGCTATGCCAAGCACAAGGCCCAGATGCTGAAAAACCGGCCGAGGGTCAAAGGGAGCACAGAGAAAAGAGAAAAAGATATGATCTCTGGGACTTTGTGGAATTTATTGAATTACTATAGGTAAAAGAGAAGGAACGGGAAGTTCTAAGCTGAGACCTGATTAAGAAGGGATTGAGACAGAATTTTTTCCCTTGACCTAACGTATTTTAGTTTCTATTTTTTTGTAGAAACATTATTGGATGGTTCCATGGTACAGGCCCATACCCAAATATCAGCATATATTTCAAAAGAGACTAAAGATCTTGTGGAACAGTATGTTCGATCATGCGGTGTCAAGAAAGGTTTTTTAGTCGAATCGGCATTGTTGCATCATCTAAAAGCCCTTGAAGAATTGCCTGCTGATGTAATTATTCCCCCACGTCTTGTGGTTAGCCTGGAATCGGGAGAAGCAGTACTGGAACAGCTTGAGAAACCAGCTGAATCCACCGACGCTATGAAAGCCCTGTTTAGGGATGATTGAGGTTCGGATCCTCAAACCGTCGGATGATCGAACCCGCTTCCGGTCAGGCAATACCGACCTTGATCGTTTTTTTGTCCGCTATGCAGGCCAGAATCAGTTCCGGCATCATATTGGAATAACTTATGTCGCCATTGAGAATAATTCCATTAAGGGCTTTGCAACGGTCTCTCCTTCCCATATTGAAATAGATCAACTTCCTGCCTCTCGAATAAAGCGGTTGCCAAGATACCCGTTGCCAATTTTACGTTTAGCTCGTTTAGCAGTTGATTATTCCGCTCAAGGACGCAGCATAGGATCGTTGCTTTTAAGGGCTGTATTTAAGCTGGCCAGTGAAATGGGTGAGAAATTCGGATGCGTGGGAGTAGTCGTTGACGCCAAGCCTCATTCTATCAGCTTTTATGAGCGATATGGCTTTATTAAGCTACAGATCCTGGAAGGTAATCTTGGTGATCGTCCTGAACCGACTCCGATGTTTCTTTCTCTTGGCTCCATTCCTGAAAAATAAAGTAAGTGCAAAGACTCGGTGTAGACCAGGACAAGCACAGTTTTTCTCTGGGATTTCTTGCCGGTGGGTCCACTGGCAAGAAAGATGTCACTGGGAAGACGTCCTTTACGGTGATTTTGGGGACAGATGTTTTTCTCCGCAGACATAGAAAAGGGATATGTGAAAAATGAAGACATTAGGCGAATTCTGGGTATCACACGGCCACGGGCAACACGCCTGTTGCGGGATTGGGTTGGGGCTCGATTCTTGACTCTGCGCGGAAAGGGGCGTGGTGCCCGGTACGTTCGGAAGGAAAATGCATCATCGTAAAACTGAAATGAATCCGCCTAAATTGTCTTTGTGTCATTTTGAGAGCGAGCATTTTCACCAAAGCGCCATCCCAAAACCGCTTTGCTGTGTGATCGAACCAGGTTGGACGCAACATAGGGGATGTTGTTGAATTTGTTGAATTACCATAGGTAGAAGGAGTAGGAACGGGAAGTTCTAAGTGGAGACCTGATTAAGAAGGGATTGAGACAGAATTTTTCTCCTTGACCTAACGTATTTTCATTGTTTTTGGTTTGGGGTCGGGCCATGCCAACTATCTGATACCGCAAAAGAAACGGTCGTAATCTGTGCTAATTACGGCCTTAAACGGCCTTTTTGGGGCTGAAAGCATGTCTTTGAGAGAAAAAAAGGAAAACCGGGGGAACAATTCTTCAAAGTGAGGGGAGTGTGAAGACCCGAGACTGGAAGTGGCTGACAACGCACAGGGAAGGACAGTTCTTTGAACGGAAGTGCTGTTATGATCGTTCAGGCAAACGACCAAAGCGCAGAGATGCTCGAAGCGTAGCCCGCAATGTTTCCGAGACCTTGCGGCCATGGCCAATGCCGACGGTGGGACCCTGGCATTGGGGATAGAAAATGACGGCACACCCAGCGGCGTGGATTATCTACAGGATTGCTTAGGGATCATTTTGAGAGCTACCGAGCGCAATGTTCGGCCAGCGGTCAAGAAAGGCTCTTAGAATACCGCTTTCGGGAGAATAGAATAATGTATAGCCCGGAGCTGATTGCTCATGCGTGATTGTAAGAAGGCTGGATTCCTTCTATATTGTGAACCGTGAGCTTAAGGTATAGAGCTATTCAGGAGCGAACGAAAAATGATCAAAAGATTGAAAGTGACAGGCTACAAGTCCCTGAAAGACGTGGAAGTCTATTTTGAACCTTTGAGCGTAATCTTTGGTCTGAAGGCAGCTGGTAAAAGCAATTTTCTTGATGCGTTGAACAGATCGAGAGTGGAAACGGAGGACGTGCACTAATTCAATAACAACCCGGGTTATTTACTTACGTACACCGGCGACCGGGCGCAATTACGAGCCGAGATCGACGCCTATGTGGCCCACCTTTACGGCCTTTCACGGGATGATTTCGCTTACATCCTGGATACCTTTCCGGTGCTCAGGAAAAAAGAAGAAAAGGCCTTCGGCGAGTTCATGTCCAAGCGCAAGTGCCTGGAGGAGTATGACAGGATTAAACAAATTATGAATTATGAAGGATGAATAAAAAGGCAAATACAAAGGAATGGAGTAATGACGGGAAGTTTTAACATTCATCCTTCATCATTCCAAAGGCGATGGCTGAAGATCAGGTTAAAGATTTAAAGAAAGCAGTTTGCATGAAAGCTTTTTACGAATGGATAAGACAATTCGACAATTAATGTTTAGGGCCGAGGGCGCATTGGCTTATTAACTTTTGGGATTCAATCAGTCGAAAAGCTGGAAACACTTTTTCCTAATTCACAAAAAAGTTATTGTTTGCAAAAGGGGCTGTTTTATGGTCCTATTTGCAAATTATAATTTTAAAAGCAGGCTACTCATGCCAAAAGGGAAATCACAAAAATCGCCTGATTTGGCCACCTGGATTGATTCAAGGCAGTCGCAGGGCCTCTATTTTTTCCACCGTCAGGAGGCTTTGAAAACCTTGAACGTCAGTGAGCTGGCCTTTAAGAAAGCCGCGGCAAGGTTATCCAAAAAGAAAAGAATTGCCCGAATTCATGGCGGCTTCTTTATCATCATCCCCCTGGAGTATGCCGCTACTGGAATTCTGCCTGCCGAATGGTTTATAGACGATTTGATGGACTATATAGGGCAACCCTTTTATGTGGGGCTTTTGAGTGCAGCAGCGCTTCATGGCGCAGGTCATCAGCAGCTCCAGCAATTTCATGTCGTTACGACCGGTCCCTTGCGAGATATGAAAATGAACGGACTTGCCATCCGTTTTTTTTCAAAGTCAAAATTCGCTAATGTGCCGCAGATCCGAATGAAAGTGCAAACGGGATATATCCCCGTTTCCACACCTGAGGCCACCGCCTTTGATCTGATACGTTACTCGAGGCGTGTTGGCGGTCTGGGTCGGGTGCTGACGGTCTTGCAGGAGTTAGGCGAAGTCATGGATCCGGGAAATCTGGAAAAGGCGGCGAAGGCGGATGAAAAAGTGACCTATGCACAGCGCCTGGGTTTTTTATTGGAAAAGGCGGGTTTTCCAAATTTGACCGGTGCGTTATTCCAATGGGTGGATGTGAAATATCCTTTGCCTGTCAAGCTGGAACCCTCAATGCCGACACGGGGATCTAAGAAGGATGAACGTTGGAGGATACTGGTCAACATCGATGTTGAGGGTGATTTATGATTCCAAAGGCGGATATCGTAGCATGGAGACAGGTAGCACCCTGTGGATCTCGGATGCCCAAATCGAGCAAGACCTAATCATCAGCAGGGCACTCGTATCCATGTTTCAAGATACAGTTCTATCTGAACACCTGGCCTTTAGAGGCGGAACTGCTTTACATAAACTTTATTTCAAAAACGCCCGACGATATTCGGAAGTTATTGATTTTGTTCAAATTGTGCCGGGACTAATTGGAGGTCTCCTTGATATTATGCAGGAAAACCTGAATGCATTTCTGGGAAAAGCGCGGCGTAAGCAAAAGGAAAGTTCGGTTATACTGGTTTACAGGATGGATTCGGAGGGTCCTCCTGTTGTGCCATTACGCCTGAAGGTGGAGATCAATACGCGGGAACATTTTTCAGTCTATGGATTTTACAAACGACCATTCAGTGTCCTCTCCTGCTGGTTCACAGGTGAGTGTGGGATCACAACCTTCGAGTTTGAGGAATTGCTTGCTACAAAAGTTAGAGCCTTATATCAAAGACGAAAAGGACGTGATCTTTTCGATTTGTGGATCGGTCTTAAAGAAGGAAAGGCCAATGCTGCCAAAGTCGTAAAAATTTTCAGGGAGTATATGAAGGCTGAGGGGCACGGGATATCCGCCGGGGATTACGAAAAAAACCTTGAGGCAAAAATGAAACACGTGGATTTTGTTGAAGACATTACGCCGCTATTGTCGGCCGACATAAACTATGACATTAAGGATGCCTTTTCCCTGATAATTCAACAGATTGTATCACGAATAGATAGCGAGTTACCTTAATTTAGAGGGAAGTAATCATGGCGAAAATATCAGATGTGGTCAAACTGAAATCCGGCTATGCGAATTATGTGCATTTGAAGGAAGATTTTGAGGCGGCCCAAGAGAACGCGCCGACCACATGGCCATGTATCGTCCGGCCAAGGCGCATCGTCAGGCCTTTGAACGAATTTGTCGAGGGCTTTATCAACCCAACGACAAGAAGTTCTATCTGTTGAGCGGCTCATACGGGACCGGTAAATCTGCCCTGTGGCGATTGCGAGAAAAAGGTAACTTCTCAATAAGTCCGGGCAAATCATATTTTGCGACTATCCAGTGACTGTTACCCAGACTTATTGAGAAGTTACAGAGAAAGTGGTATGAGTTTCTAACTAAGATTGGCTCGAAACTTGAGAATTAGGCAAAGGCTTTAGATAAAAACGACAGGATTGGAACACATAACTTGTTGTATAATAAATCGGATTCAGTCCACATACAATTCCACGACCTTTGGGACTTTTAGTTAGAAACTAAGGTAGAAAAGTGACCTGTGGGACGTTGTGGAATTTGTTGAATTATCATAGGTAGGAGGAGGAACGGGGAGTTCTATGTGGAGACCTAATTAGGAGGGGATTGAGACTGTACATTAGTTAAATCATTGGGTGAAGTTAGTGAGTGAAGCGTTCTAAGTGGAGACCTGGTTAAGAAGGGATTGAGACTTTTCTGCGTAATGAACATCGAACATCGAATGTCCAACATCGAATGTTGAATGGAAAATGCGGGACGTTGTGTCTGTGTGAACTATGGGACGTCCTATACTAAATGACGAAAGAAGGGCAAAACAACGGGGGAGAAACGAGGCAGGCGCTATTCGGTTTCAGTATAGGATATCGACCAAAAAACGGTCGAATTGGGGGCGGATAGTCGATAACTTTGGCCGATAAGAAATTCAACCTGCCGAAAACAATAGATTATATATCTACCAAAAACGGCCGAATCCGGGTTTGTTGGTCAATAGAATCGGTCAATAGACAGTGCAACTCTTTGGATTTCAAGAGTTTTTATATTAACCAAATACGGCATGAGGGGTAATAAACGGTCAGTAGACTGACTGCCAATTTACATGAAAGAACCGGCATGTAACGAAAGGCGCCATGAATACGCCAGAATAATCAGCTATCATGGACAGGAACAAAAATACGATACGTGCAGGGAACGGTCTCCTAATGGTACTATAATTATTTGAATGAAAATCGGTGATGTTGTGTACTCAAATCGGAGCCCCAAGATTCGCCACAAGCCTTGTGGAGTTTTGGATGATTTGAGCTTGGCAGTTGAAAAAAGTGAAGTCCTCCAAGGATTTTCACCCCTATTAAGCTGGTGACGACCTTTTCATCGCCAAGGATGATAATTCGACCATCGGGCTGATTCTCTGTTCTGAAAAAAACGAGGCCATTGCACTGTACTCCGTGCTTAACAACAGCAAACAGCTCTTTGCATCTAAGTACATGCTCTATCAACCCACCGAGGAAGAACTAAAGAGTATGCTGGAACGGGAACGAAGGTCGATTGAAGAAAGACAGCGAGCGGGAGACCGATATGACCAAGATAGTGACTAAGTCAGGGACGTCCATCAGCAAGTAAATAACTCTTCTATCAGACAGGAATTACAGATGAAAACAGCGCATTCTTGAACCACTGGATTGGTCTGTCCTATTAGTAAAAAACGGTAACAACGCGCATGACCAGAAAAACTATGTCTCCCACAAACCATGAACTGCAACTCGCCAACGACTTTGTTCAGTACACTGGCTGCAATATTTTTCTGACGGGTAAGGCTGGCACCGGCAAAACAACCTTTCTCCATAATCTGCAAAAGAACACGACGAAGCGGATGATTATAACCGCTCCAACCGGTGTTGCGGCTATCAATGCCGGCGGGGTAACACTCCATTCTTTTTTTCAGCTTCCCTTTGGCCCATTTGTGCCGGGCAGCGAGACATATGAGCGCAATAAGCAGCGCCAGTTCAGGTTCAGCAAAGAAAAAAAGCGGATTATACAAAGCCTTGATTTGTTGGTGATTGACGAAATAAGTATGGTACGGGCAGATTTACTCGACGCGGTGGATGCTGTTCTGCGTCGCCATCGCCGTAATAATTTGCCATTTGGCGGGGTGCAACTGCTTGTGATCGGCGATCTGCATCAGCTCTCTCCGGTGGCAAAGCAAGATGAATGGGACCTTTTGCAGCAATATTATGAGTCGGTTTATTTTTTCAGCAGCAAAGCGCTCGGTCTTACTGAATTGCTTACCATTGAACTGAAGCATATTTATCGCCAGTCAGACGCCCGTTTTATCAAGCTCCTGAATCAGGTACGTGACAACCGGCTTGATGAATCATCTATAGCTGATCTTAATCAGCGTTACATTCAGGATTTCACACCGGGCGAAGATCAGGGCTATATTACCCTAAGCACCCACAACCGCAGCGCCGAATCCATCAATCAGACCAGACTTCAGGCCCTGTCCAAAAAAGAACACCGTTTCAAAGCTGAAATTTCCGGAGATTTTCCTGAACATATCTATCCGACCCTGGCCACTCTTCTGCTTAAAGAGGGGGCACAGGTGATGTTTGTGCGCAATGATCCCTCTGCTGAAAAATTCTATTACAATGGTAAAATCGGCAAAATAACCAAAATTTCGAACAAAAACATCAGTGTTACCTGCCCCGGCGACAAACAGGAAATCGTGGTTGAACCAATCATTTGGGAAAATATCAAATACGCACTAAACGAAGAAAATAAGGAAATTGAAGAGGATATAATCGGCAAATTCAAGCAATACCCCCTAAAACTCGCATGGGCCATCACCATCCACAAGAGTCAGGGACTGACTTTTGAAAAGGCCATTATTGATGCCAAAGCAGCTTTTGCCCATGGTCAAATTTATGTGGCCTTAAGCCGTTGCAAGACTATAGAGGGCATGGTGCTGAGTTCTCCCATCTCATCCAGGGGAATAAAAATGGACAAAGCAATAATGTGCTTTGACGAAAACGCTCACCAAAACCCGCCCTCCGAAAGCCAGCTTCAGGCAGCCAAAATTAGTTACCAGCAGCAGCTATTGCTTGATTGTTTCGATTTTTCACTATTGCGCAACAGTCTCAATTATCTTGCCCGGCTTTTGCTCGGTAACGCCAGAGTAGTTCAGGTTTCAGGCGTTGAAGATATTCACCAACTGGAGAAAAAGGCTGCGGAAGATATTTTTGTTGTCAGTGAAAATTTTAAGCGGGAATTACGCACAATTTTTACGGATGGCGGCTTGCCCGAGTCAGATGCAATTATTTTGGAACGGATCAGCAAAGCGTCAGCATGGTTTCAGGAAAAATTTACCGAAATTTTTGAGGAGTCAGTGAAAAAATTGCACGTCGAAACAGACAATACCGAACTTCGCAAAAAAATTGGGAATGCCTTGAGTAATCTTAAAAAGGAAATTGCCGTAAAGGTAGCTGGAGTACAATGCTGTGAAAAAGGATTTACACCGTCAAGTTTCCTGCGTGCTGTTTCAGCCGCTGAAATTGACTTTACCCCTGAAAAAGAAAAAAAGCGTCGGCTCCCGGCATACACCGAATCGGACGTTGCCCATCCTGAGCTGTTCCAGACTCTGAAGGACTGGCGTTCCCGCAAGGCCAAGGAGGAAGATGTTGCCCATTTTCAGGTTTTACACCAACGGATATTGATCCAGATTGTGGTATGCCTGCCTGACAATACTGCTGATCTAAGAAAAATAAATGGAGTCGGCAAGAAAACCATTGAGAAATACGGTGAAGAACTTGTGAAACTGATTTTGGCCTATCGCGAAAAACACGGGATAGAGAAGGTCATACTGCCGGAGCCCAAAAACCTTCCTGAAGAAAGTACCCCGGCAAAAGATGCGGCTCCACCTTTCGGCACGAAACAGACAAGTTTCGACATGTTCAATAACGGATTAACGATTGCCCGGATTGCACAAGAAAGAGGCCTGGTACAATCTACCATTGAAGGGCATCTGAGTTTTTTTGTGGAAAAAGGCGAATTAGATATCAATAAGCTGCTTTCACCTGAAAAACAACAGGCCATTGAAAAGGAGCTTGCTACAGATCACAATAATTCCCTCAGTGAAGTAAAAAATGCCCTGGGAGATGACTACTCGTATGGAGAAATCAAAATGATGTTGGCCTGCCGGAAACATAAAGGGTAAAGGATCAAGTCTGGCGTTGACTCTTAAAGGGCAATCCTGCCCAGGCGACATTGTTCGATTTCATGCAAGGAGGGCCAGGGGATGAATGAACTTGTGCCCAAAGAATTCTGCGGAGAGTTCCTGCTGTATCAGACCGAAGACGGACAGGTGAAGCTTGAAGTTCGCCTTCAAAACGAGACCGTCTGGCTCACCCAGCAGATGATTGCGGAGCTGTTCCAGACGACGATCCCCAATATCAGTATGCACATTCGGAATATCTATGCGGAAGGAGAACTAACCCCGAAGGCAACTATTAAGAAATTCTTAACAGTTCGTCAGGGGGGTAACAGGGCCGTCCGGCGCGAACTGGATTATTACAATCTGGACATTCGTTCGCGATGGGAAATATCAACTCCAGGAAAAATCGACGGGCAAGAAGCAGTATTACCGTTTCCAAACGCCCGACACTGAGGGCTACCCGTTCATGCTGGAGTTGTTTTCACGTATACCGGACGCATTATCATTGGCCGATGACAGTCATTTGACACCCATACCAACGGATGAAGACGTTTCGAGCCTATCGGCTATTCTCCTAAGTGACGACTACTACCGTTTCCTTCACACCGGCAAGAAAGAATTGGATGGGCTCTCCTTTGTCGGACCGGAGCATCTGGTTCCCCTCAAGGCCAGGGCCTGGCTTGACTTGTCAGAACGCAGAAGCCAAGGGGAAACCGTCGACAGCAAGTCCATTAAGAAACACAAGAATGATGTCTTCAGGCTGTACCAGATCCTGAGTCCTGATTTCGATGGGGAAATACCTAATAGTGTCAAAGACGATCTGAGGGAGTTCTTTTCTCGTATGGAAAAGGGCATCCTTCATTTTGTAGTTTACACTTTTTCAACATAGACGGATGCCAGCCATTAGCTGTTAGCCGTTAGCTATTAGGTAAAAACTTTGTATAAAAACGGACTGTTAAGCTAAAACCTAACAGCTAATAGCTAATCGCACAAGTCATATTTNNCTTGATATGAAGGATGCCCACATAGGTTAGGAATTTATGAAATTCTGAACGGGCATATCAATGTCTTTGGCAATTTTCCTCAATAGAATTGGTGAAATATCCCTTCCTTTGTGGAAAGGTACGGTTGTGCACCTTCCATCTGGATGGCGGTACTGTTTATGTGAGCCGCGCTGTCGCACTATTTCAAACCCCAGCCTTTCAAGAATTGAAATTACGTCGCGCGGTTTTAGAACTGGAACATTACCCATGACTACATTACCATTACGTTTTGCGTACCCACAAATTCACCTTCAAGTTTTGGTTCCCCTTCTTCAAGAAGCATCTCTATCACTTCTTTTAGATTCTTGTTCAGTTCATCAAGATTTTCTCCTTGAGTATGAGCACCCGGAAAACCAGGAATATAGCCAACAAATAGTCCGGTATCAGAACACCTTTCAATCACTGCAGTAAATGTTCTCATAAGAACTCCTCCTTGTTAGAAGAATCTAGCCATCTGCGCTGAAGGCTTCGCACCAACCACACAACGCGTGGCAAGCACGTCCACGTAGGAACCGGCAGGAACATGCCGGGTATTAACTCATTGAATACACTCAACTATGCGACATCGTGTCGCACTCCAACGTTAAAGTTAAGTTGCAGCCAGGAATGCCATGCAGCTAGCGTATACTGTCTTGATGGACTATACATCGTGACGAAAACCACCGCGCTTCTTGCTGTCAGCTTGACCGCCTGGTTCGACGTTTTGATTTATTTCTGTCCCGTCAATGCGTCAGCGTAAGCGGTTAATTTGGAGCGCGAAGCAGCGGAAAATTAATACGCTTGACACTTGTTAACGTTTTTCTCTGCGTAGCATCCTGACACTATTTCTTTCAGAAAGCCAGGCTTCTCCAGAATTCTCTAAAAAACTCACCACAGGATAAATTCGCCATGCTCACTCGAACTTCACCACGATATAACTCCTTAATTTGTTCGTCGATGACTTCTTTGTCGCTATCAGAAATCCCATAGGTTGTATTGGACTACGGGACGCTGTTTCTGAATGAACTTAAAGATCTTTGTCCCTTCAATCCATGACCTCATTATGTAATGAAGTGTACCAGGGGCATCCAGTCTGGCTTGTCTCGGCATAAAAACACCTTATGTCCAACTATTTTACCTTGTCAAGTTCACTCAGAAACGGCATAGACACGTAGATACGTAGATATGCAGTTCTCCTGTCATTCCGGGGGAGATACAACCGAAGCAATTTCCTGAAAATACGGGGATTGCTTCGTCGCTCGTTCCTCACTTCTATCAAGGACAAGTCGCAAGCATGACTTTTCGTTCAGGCACTATTCAGCTTCAGGATGATTTCCGTACTGTTCTATCTGTACTGGCGTCAGAAAGTCCTTTTTCCTGTAATTTTTGAGTGTCTTCAAGGCCATCTATGCCAAAGAGACTGCAGGCAGCGTCCAATATCATCCCGCCATTCTTTTCTTGAGCTCCCTTTTTGATATAGACTATAGGGTCGTGGAGTATCTTCTGCACAATGGACCTGGTAAGGACATCCAGGGCCTTTTGCTGCTCATCATTGAGGGATTCAAGGGCCTTATGGCTCCGTGAAAGTTCTTTCTGCCTCACTGCCTCGGCCTTTTCCTGAAGGTGTTGAATTACAGGCACCACATTCAGAGATTCCATCCAGGCCATGAACTTGATAACCTCGGCCTCCACCATACGATTTGCCTTGGAAGCTTCCTTTTCACGTTCTGCCTTATTGAATTCTATAACCCCTTTCAGATCATCAATATCGTATAAATAGACATTGTCTATATCATTGACCTTGGGATCAATGTCTCTTGGCACTGCAATATCAATAAAGAACAGGAGGCGATGACGCCTGGGACGCATAATCCGTTTCACCTGGTCTTTTCTGAGAATAATACCAGGGGCGCCGGTAGAGCTTATAACTATGTCCGCATCAACCAGAGCTTCCCCTACCTCTTCCAGGGATATAGCGCTTCCTCCAAGGGATCGAGAGAGTTCTACCGCCCGGGAAAGTGTGCGGTTGGCCACGACCAGCTTGTCGGCACCGCTGGCAATAAGATGCTGTGCGGCCAACTCAGCCATTTCCCCCGCACCTATCAGCATGCCGTTTTTGCCCCCAAGATCCCCAAAAATCTTTTTAGCAAGCTCGACTGCCGCATAACTGATAGAGACTGCATGGCTTGCGATCCTTGTTTCAGTCCTGACCCTCTTGGCCACAGAAAAGGCCTTGTGGAGCAGACGATTGAGGATCAGGCCCGCCGTTTTAGCCTCTGAGGCCATGCGGTAGGCACCCTTCAACTGACCGAGGATCTGGGGTTCCCCCACAACCATGGAGTCAAGGCTGGAGGCCACCCTGAAAAGGTGCCTGATGGCAGACATGCCTTCGTATTCATATAGTGCTTCCCGGAGTGTGTTGGAATCCATTTTTTCCCTATCCAACCACAGCTCTTTTATTGATTCTTTGACCTCATCCAGGCGATTTGTAGAAACCAGGACTTCTACCCTGTTACAGGTGGAAAGAAACACAACCTCTGCGCAGGAAGGAAGCTCGGCAAACAGTCTCAGGGCAGGGGTATTACTTCCGCTCATGGAAAGGCGTTCCCGCACTTCCACAGGTGCGGTGTTGTGATTCACTCCTAGAAGGACTATCTGCGGTCTATTTAAGCCAAGTGGCATAGGAATGGGCACCAGAAAGTAACAAACTTACTCCCAGAAAGGTAAAGACCAAAACAGCAAAACCAACTATTGTCATAATAGCAGCCCTTCGCCCTCGCCAACCCACTGTAAGTCGCTGATGAAAAAGGGCTGCATAAATAAACCAGGTAATCAGTGACCATGTTTCCTTTGGGTCCCAGCTCCAGTATGATCCCCAGGCCTTCTCAGCCCAAATGGATCCGGTCACTATCCCCAGGGTCAGCAGGGGAAATCCCACAGTCAAACAGCGCTTGTTCATGGCATCCAGGGTCTCAAGGGAAGGCAGCCTCTGAAAAACGGCTCCTATTCGCTTCTTTTTTATCTGCTTTTCCTGGAGTAAGAACATAATGGCAATACAAAAGGCCAAGGCAAAAATAGCATCTGCGAACAGGCAGATAATGGCATGAATAGGAAGCCAGATACTCTTGAGGACTGGAGACAGGGGTAGAATTTCCTTTGATTGAAAAGATGACGCAGTCATTATAATCATGGAGAAAGGTATCACAAAGGCCCCAAGAGATTTTAACTTGTACCTCCATTGAAACAGAAGAAAAGAGCCAACCATTGCCCAAGCCAGGAAAGATAGAGAATCGTGGAGGTTAACAAGAGGCGGATGACCTCCTGCAAACCAGCGTATTAAAACAGCCGCAGTATGAAAACCAAAACCCACGGATAAAAAGATAGTGGCAATCCGTTCCGCATCTTTTCTGAGGGTAATGATGTGGACAAGAAAGCCGACCGTACTGATAAAGTATATAAAGACGGTGATCTGAAAAAGGAATTTATGCATGGCAGCTAATTGAACGTCTCGAAAATTCTACAACTCATTGAATTTACAGAAGGTTGTTGAGGCTTGAATTTTTGCCAGAACACCAATGATCTATTCTTTCAGAACCCATTATTCCATAATTCCAGTATTCCAACATTCCAAAGGTTCTACTGTCATTTCGGCATTCTTCATTTTGTAGTTTACACTTTTTTCGAAAAAGCGTGTATTATCGAATTGAATGCCGATGTCGAAACTGGAAATTCGAAATTCGAAATTAGGTAACGCATCTGCATCCTTCTTGTCAGGACGGCAGACCGATAATCATTAAACTAATAGCTAACAGCTAACAGCTAATCGCTCAATTTAGGTTATAATAAATGTCAAAATATAAATTTTAACACTCAATAGAGCTTTTTGCAAAGTTCGAAACTATATTGCCGGCCTCCTCACCACAGAGAGAAACAGCCCATCTCTCCAGCCTGTCCCATTCACCCTCTCTAACCCAGGCCATTGTTTCCGGGTCTGCAAGGGACTGGCAGAGATCCTTCCTGGTTACCGGATCACTATAAGATTTAATTATCAACTGCCTCAACTGCCCCAACAGAGAGACATAGTCGCCATAGAACGAACCAAGGTTCTGTTCAAGCTCTTTTCGAAGGTGCCGGGTAAGGGCGGGGCTCTTGCCTCCAGTAGATATGGACAGGCAGAGATCCCCTCGCCTGACTACGGAAGGGACAATAAAGCTGCAAAACTCCGGCAGGTCTACAACATTACAAAAGATTTTTTGTGATAATGCTTCGTTATATACTAATTTTTGGACCTCAATATCGTTAGTGGCGGCAATAACCAGCCAGGCTTTGTCCAGATCTTCCGGGACAAAGGCCCTTGCTACATGGTCTATCAGGCCATCTGATGCCATTTTCCCGAGTGCCTCTGTTATCTCGGGGCTGACGAGCTTGACATGGGCATCGGCGCTCAAAAGGCCCTGCGTTTTACGTTCAGCAACGCTACCTCCGCCTACGACAACAACTTTCTTGTTTCTCAGGTCCACAAAAAGCGGATAGTAACTCCGGCAGGAATTTTTCTGTTTCATAGATTGAATGATATCAAGCAAAAGCAGATCAGACAACAGCCGGTCTATTCAGGGAGCCTGTTTGCCCATAAAAATTCATGAGGTCCATAGGTGAGGCATCCAATCAGCTACCTCGCTTGCCAGATATCCCCAGTTGCCTTTGACCTTTGCCAGTTGATCCGACGCATGCCCGTGGACAAAGACAGAAAGCCTTGCAACATCCCATGCATCGTAGCCTTGGGCCAAAAAGCCCCCGATAATGCCGGTAAGCACATCCC
The DNA here is from genome assembly GCA_002367355.1 of Deltaproteobacteria bacterium UBA3076. Lineage (GTDB taxonomy): Bacteria > Desulfobacterota > Dissulfuribacteria > Dissulfuribacterales > UBA3076 > UBA3076. Next base: position 29,355 of record DFBQ01000214.1, read on the forward strand.
CCATGCCCCCTGACCCCATGCCGGAGTTTCCCGAGGAATTCAGGGCAACCCTTCCGTCGGGTGCGGCAACTACAGTCCCTGCTCCCTTAAGGACCACAATGGCCTTTGAGGAATGGGCAAGGGAAAGGGCGGCTGCCATGCGGTCATGCTGGACTTCGGCAATTGTGCATCCGAGCAGATGGGCCATTTCACCAGGATGGGGTGTTAATATCCGGGGCTGTTTTGCCCGTGCTACCGGACTGTGATCCGTGCCAAGGGCGGTAAGTGCGTCGGCGTCCGCTATCATAGGTATAGGGGCTGTTTCAAGAAGAAGACGCACAACATGCTGAGTCTCCTCGTTAAGCCCCAGGCCGGGTCCGATAGCAAGGGCCTTTTTTCTTTCCAGCAGGGTTTTGATTATTGGGATGGCCTTGCCGGAAACAGTTCCTGATTTAGTTTCAGGGAGATCCTCAGTCATGGGTTCAGTAAGTTTCTGAGCAAGCACAGGCTGCACATCTGTTGGACATCCCACAGTGACAAGCCCTGCCCCTGCCCTGAGCGCTCCGCGGGCCACGAGTGCCGCAGCCCCTGTCTTTCCCCTTGAACCTGCCAGTATTAAAAGATGCCCGAATGTGCCTTTGTGGCCAATGGATGGCCTTGGCCGAAGGATGGACCTGAAAGTCCTCTCATCAAATAGTTCGGTTTTGATATCTGCTTCAGCAACTGCCGTATCGGGTATGCCGATCTCAACAATGTGGAGCTCGCCCACATATTCAGTTCCTGGATGCAGGACGAGCCCCAGCTTGGCAAGGGCCATGGTACCAGTAAGATCAGCCCGTATTGCCGTGCCGAGGGGGCGCCCGGTATCAGTTGATAATCCGGAAGGGATATCAACCGCGACTATGGGTGCCGGACTTGCGTTTGCCATCTCAATGCATCGGGCGAATCTTCCTGTAACTTCCCTGACAAGACCGGTCCCGAAGATGGCATCAACAATAAGGCCTGATTTCTCGATGGTTTCGGACATGGTTGAAAGGGAGTCTGAATCCAGGCACTCTGTGATATGAAGTCCTAGTTTTTTTACTATATTGTAATTTGTAAGGGCGTCTCCCCTGAATTTTTCCCCTGGCGCCAGGATCAGGAGTTCAACCTTAACTCCTTCCTGGTTGAGATGTCTGGCTATGACAAAACCGTCACCACCGTTGTTGCCGGGTCCCACCAGGATGGTGACCCCCTGGTGAAGCCTTGCTGCAAAATGCCGGCAGATGAGCTCAAAGATCCCGCGACCAGCGTTTTCCATAAGTATCAGGCCCGGGATGCCGAATTCTTTAATAGTCCTTTGATCAAGTTCTTGCATCTGGGCTGCAGTTACCAGTAACATGGTAGAATCCTCCTGCGACAAGTACGAAACTGTATACGGAGCTTGAGACAAAAACAATCCGCAGATTACACAGATTACGCAGATATTGAAGTAAATATTCAGCGAATTCGAAAAAGATGCCTCAATATTACGCAAAAAACTGTTTCATAACCCGGAATCGGCAAAGACATCGTTGAAAATTCGCTCAATATGTTTCGTTTCATGTGTCGTTAGCTTAGCGAACTTACCCTCACGTGCACGATTTGACAGGCGACCCTTATTCTGCCTGAGAAAGCGGAAAAGAAGATCTACGATGCGATCGGGCATATCCACAATGTTCCCCATACGTTCACTAAACTCATCATACCGCCTGAGGAATTCTGTTTCACTTGGCAGGTCTTCCTCTATGGTCTTTCGCACGCAGGCGTAAAGGAATTCGGCATGCGGTGTTGCGTCAAAGAAACGGTAAAAGTCGGCTGTGTCGTTCAGGACATTGACGTTTCCGTCCTCGGTAGGCTTCCACTTGATCACCGGCAGAAGCCGCCGCGAATAGTCCTCCAGAATGCGGCGGTATTCGTCGATTCGCTCCAGAATGGCGGCCGACACCGGGAACACCACGCCGGGCGGGTTTATCCCTCTTTGGGCAAGAACATGATGGATGAGGTAGCGGTGAAGGCGGCCGTTCCCGTCCTCAAAAGGATGGATGTAAATGAAACCGAAGGCCAAAACCGCGGCAGCGAAGACGGCGTCGAGCTTTTGCGACGGTCCCCGGTCAAAGGCAACCATGCCGTCGATGAGAGAAGCAAGATCGTCCGGCCGGCTGCCGATATGGTCGGGCAACGGCATGCGTGTCTGGCGATTATGTTCTCCCACAAATCCTCCTTCCCGCCGAAGCCCTATTCGCACAAAGCGGGCATCGCCAATAACAATTCTTTGCAACAGTAAGAGCTCTTTGAGGTTGATCGGCCGGCGGCCTGCCTCCCCGATGGCTCGGCCCCATCGTTGTACGCGGCTCCGGGGCGCACGTTCGCCTTCAATGGCATAACTCGATTTCGAGTCCTTTAGGAGCAGGAAGGCTGCCGCGCGCGCCAACAAGTCTCGGGGTACATTGGCCACCACCGCCCGAGCCCGCTCGGGGAAATTCATTTCGATGAATTCATCGAGCCTTTTCGTGCGGAAGATCAAGGGACAGAATGCCGGCGTGCCCGGAAGGTTGTTCCTTACGCGGTGGCGCGGGGAGTTCTCCCCTTCGATCGCCCATTGCTTGCGGGGATCGACAGCGGGCACATATGTTCCTTTCCCTGCATCGGGCAAATCCAGTTGCTCGCCCGTAAGCCACTCATAGAGGAACCAGATGCGTCGTGCATAACGGCCCGTGGGTTTGGCGAGCACCAGGGCTGCTATTTCGCCCGGTCCGGCCGCAGTAAAGAGACGTTTGAGCACGGCAAGGTCCAGCCCCTCGTATTTGAGGGCAAAGGTAAGGTGGCCCTCTACGCTCGCCTTCGGCGCATGGCGTGGCGTCAGGATGCGCCACCCAGCATCCTCGTAAACCTTGTGACGTTCTCCTGTGGCAGAGAGAGTGCGCGGCAACGGAACCGACAAATTATAGGCGCCAATCAGGGCCGAATATCCGGCCGGCGTTGCCCTTTCAGGCAGATGCCTTTCATGAAAAATCGTGACTGCCCCTGAAAAACGATGCTGAGTTTCGGAATCCATGAAAAACGATTATATATTATGAAAAAGCATAATGCAAGGGTGCTATTGCATGAAAAACAATTACTGGGCCAACCCTCGGATCAACTGGGGAGCATTGCGTGACGTCCACCCTTGAGATAAAAACAATCCGCAGATTACGCAGATTACACAGATATTGAAATGAATATACGGCGAATTCGAAAAAGATGATACTTGTCACGAATGCCTCCGAAGTAAAATAGTAGCCGTTCACGGCTTGAAACTTGAAATTGGAAAGAGTGCTTTGCCAATGCAAAAGGCGGAATAGAACCAGGAAGGATAAAGGCCACATTCTTTGACGTATGAGCGTAAT
>DFBQ01000059.1:0-2945 GCA_002367355.1 Deltaproteobacteria bacterium UBA3076
CCCATCATGGTCTTGGCGGACTGTCGGTGCCGGCGGACCGGTTCTATTATCAATATCAAAATCAAATAATTATACTTTGAAATTCATCCCTGATTTTGACAACATCCTTTAAAATCCGCTTGCTTTCTTTTCGGTCTATATGAAAATTACCAATCAAATCAAAATGTAAATGTTATTAAACGACATTGCTAAGGCCCATTCTTGCCACGAGAAGGTCAACAGGGGAATCGGGCATCCATCTTTTTGGGTGATAAAGGTGCCTGGCGTGTTTATTACAAGCTGCATACGCATTCACGTCAAAAAAAATGGTTCTTAACGACCCCGGCTCACAATGGATTAAGATGAACTGAAGTTTCGCAGTTGTTAAGGATTGTGCTGACTTCATTCAGAACTTAGCAGGCGCCTTCATCCTGAACTTCAGGACAGCACACTGCGCCAAGTATGGTGGGTGATGCGGTTTTTTCGCGACATCATTTACTCAATAATGCCGGGCCGCTCCATATCGAGCTTTTTAACATATTCATCCACAGGATTTTACTCACTGTTGACCCGTTGCCAACCGGATTGGCGTAAGAGCCTCTTGCAAAAATGCAATTTTTGCACTTTTCTATGATCAAGACATATATAACCTACTGAAATTATTGTGCTCGATTTGAAGCGAGGTGCAATTTTTGCATTTTTGCAAGCACCTCTAAGAGAAAAGAAACGATAGACCGCATTATTCGGCAATCATGGCCCGCATGCGGTCAGAGGCATTCTGCGCATGATCGGCAATGGCGCCTATATGTTCCACAAGCCTGACCAGGTGATACACTATCAGGGCATCTTTGATGGTGTTGAAAATCTTAAATTTCAGCTCCCGCTCCAGATGGTCGGCCTCTCTTTCATGTTGGCGAATATCCCGTACAAGGCTCTTCATCCTGTTCCTTTGCTCTGTGGACTTGCTCTTGAAATACTCTGTGGCAAGGGTTACCAGGACAGGCAGCTTTTCGATGGGCGGTATAACGGCTTCGACCAGGTCCTGTAAATCGGCAGCCACCTCGTCCGGAATGGCCTTGGGCCGAAAAGATAACCAGAACAGGGCCTCTTCCACTTCGTCCATGACCTTGTCCTGCTCCCTGAGGTATTCAAAGAACTCGAATTTATCCACAGGCATGAGGATGCCCCTGGGCAGATGGTTGCGGATATTACGCTTGATATCATCGGCCTGACTTTCCAGGCGGGCCACCTGATCTGTCAAGACTTCAAACCGTTCGTATTCTTTACCAATATGGCAAACAGCGGCTTCCCTAAAAAGTTGGGTGCATTCTTTGATCTTGTCGGCGTGTTTCTGCAGATCTTCAAAAGGAGATTTGTGAAACAGCGAGCTGATTAATAGGCGCATAAAATATTCCTCCTCCAGGTATCCGTTTTACAATAATAAATTCATAATAAAAAGAGGGTGAACACCTTGTATATAAGCATGGCCAGGACCATCGTAATAGGCAGGGTCACGATCCATGAAAAACCGATGTTTTTGAGTATACGCAGATCGAGCGCTCCTATGCCCCGCATGAGCCCCACGCCCACTACCGATCCTACCAACACGTGGGTGGTTGAAACCGGCAGACCAAGGCGGGAGCATAGCAGGATGGTAGTGGCTGCTCCGAATTGGGCACAAAATCCCCGGATCGGCGTAATCTCCGTAATATTTTTCCCAATGGTTTCAAGGACGCGGGTACCAAATATATAAAGTCCGCCGCCCACAGCGATGCCGCCTATAAAAAGCATCCAGAACGGCACTTCCACCTGTAAGGCCACGGACTTGGTTTTGATTACGGAAAAGATGGCTGCAAGCGGGCCGACTGCATTGGCCACATCATTGGCTCCATGGGCAAAGGCGATGTAACAGGATGTAAGTATCTGAAGCTGAGCAAAGAGGCATTCGGCAGGAGAGAATCCCTGGGGATTGGGTCCCAGTTCACATTTAGCATGTACCTGCCAGCGCATCCACTTTCGGCCAAACAGGGCCACCAGGGCCGCACAAGGAATGGTAAGTAACACCGTATAGAAAAAACCGAACTCTAGATGGAGGTTCTTGAGGCCTTTAAATATAAAGGAAAGGATGAGCACCAACACCAATAAGAAGATCATGGCTGGCGCATAGTGAACCGCTGCTTCGTAAGGATCCTTGGCAGCCATAACCTTTTTTTCAAGAAAATAGTAAATGCCTCCTGCAAACAGGGCCCCTGCAACCGGCGAAATGACCCAACTGATAGCAATACCGGTGATCTTGCCCCAACTGATAGCGTCTGCTCCCACACTTATTATCCCAAAGCCAACCACAGCTCCCACAATGGCATGGGTGGTGGAGACAGGCAGACCCAAGAATGTAGCCAGATGCACACAGAGACCGGCTGCAATGAGTGCGGCAAACATCCCAATCATCAATTTGTCGGGCGCGTCCATCAGGAAGATCGGGTCAATAATTCCTTTGCTGATAGTGCCGGTTACATACCCGCCTGCAAGTGAAGCACCGAGCACATTGGCAATAATCGAAATCAACACCGCTTGCTTCAGAGTCAGCGCTCGGGAGCCGACCGCGGTTCCCATGGCGTTGGCAAGGTCATTGGCACCGATATTGGCTGCCATGTAAAGACCGATCAGTGTGGCAATTGATAAGACAATGACATCAATGTTCATATCTTAGCTTTCATGCGGAACACTTGGCTGTTGACATAATTTGGAGGCGTCAAGGGACAATCAATTTTAACGACTTCTTGCAGTCTGCAATTCATCCCTTTTGTTTGTATATGTCAATTGAAGATTGTAGTCAATGCTGAATACGGGGTTTCCGGCCACCATGCCTGTTCCTATCAAAGGTGAGCACTTATTCAATAAAGTTCCTGCCACATGCCGGATCGATTAAAATCGTATAATACATTTGGCATCCTTCATTTTGTAGT
>DFBQ01000059.1:3116-3236 GCA_002367355.1 Deltaproteobacteria bacterium UBA3076
TGGCTTGATATGAAGGATGCCATACATTTCATGTCAGCTTACTTGAGTTAATCAATTTTTTCAGTGATTCTTAGGACCCTTAAAGGAATAAGTTCATAGTACTTGAGTTTTCGAAAAATA
>DFBQ01000119.1:0-5733 GCA_002367355.1 Deltaproteobacteria bacterium UBA3076
ACAAAATGAAGGATGCCCAATTTATTGAGAAATTAGCTGTCAATATTTAAAAAAAGCTGAAAATATCAATGTATTCAATTTACAGGACTTGAAGATAGAGACATTTCCGGAGTACAATGGATTTTGTTTGTGGATGAAAATATCGGAAAGTACAGGCTTGAGAGATCTTATGGAAAACAAAAATTCATTGTTGCTTGATGAGGATATTGATTCTATCCTTCCTGCTGCCAAGGATGTTATTGAAATTGAGATGGCAGGGATCAAGCGGGTTAGAGACCATCTGGACGAGGGCTTTGTAAAGGCCATTAAACTGCTGCTTAAAACCAAAGGCCGGGTAGTAGTAACAGGAATAGGTAAGTCCGGACTTGTCGGCAGAAAGATTACCGCAACCTTGGCCAGTACGGGTACTCCTGCCATGTTTCTCCATCCGGTGGAGGCTGTGCACGGTGATCTGGGCATGGTTACCAAAGATGATATCATAATTGCCCTCTCAAATAGCGGAGAGACCCAGGAACTCAGGAATTTGATACCTGCTTTCAGAAACAGGGGAATTCCTGTAATCGCGCTAACCGGCAACAGAGAGTCAACCCTTGCCAGGACCAGCGAGGCAATAATCGACACAGGGGTTGACAGAGAGGCCTGCTCCCTCGGACTGGCCCCTACTGCCAGCACTACAGCAACTCTGGCTGCCGGTGATGCTTTGGCAGTGGTCCTCCTTAAGATGCGGCGATTCAATGAAGAGGATTTCAGGAAAAATCATCCTGCCGGAACCCTGGGTGATAGGCTCAGAGTTCATGTGCGAGAGGTGATGATCACCGGGACTGATATCCCGCTTGCGCGACCAGGGACTATTATGCCAGAAATCCTTAAGGAAATGGACCTTAAGCGTTTGGGTTCAGTGTTGGTACTTGACGGCGAGGAATCAGTAGTTGGGATTGTAACAGATGGTGACTTGAGAAGGGTGCTGATTAATATGGGAGACCTGTCAGAAAAGGTTGTGGAGCAGGTGATGACCAGAAATCCCAAAAGCGTTTCTCCCGAAGCCCTTGCGGCAGACGCCCTCGCCCTTATGGAAAAGCACCTGATCACAGTATTGCCTGTTGTTGAAACAAATGGACAACTGGTTGGAGTGATACACCTCCATGATCTTCTGGGTAAAGGTGAATTCAGGTTTGTTGTTTAGTGTAGTATCAGTCAAAGCTTATAACTGAAAGGGGGATAAACACATGGCAAGGGGCCTTAATAAGGTTTTGCTCATTGGGCGCTTGGGAGCGGATCCGGAAATACGTTATACCTCTGATGGAACGGCAGTAGCTAATTTCAGTATGGCCACAAATCGTCCAATAAAACGTGGGGACCAGTGGGAAGAGGAGACAGATTGGCACAGGATTGTGGCCTGGAGAAGACTTGCGGAAGTATGTGGCGAGTATCTGAGAAAGGGAAGCAATGTCTTTGTGGAAGGCCAGCTCAGGACCCGGTCCTGGGAGGACAGAGATGGGAACAAGCGGTGGACTACAGAAGTGGTTGCCAAGGACATGATGATGTTGGATTCCAAAGGAGACAGGGCCTCGGAAACAGGAACAGATCTTGAGCCGCCACAACCGCCGATAGAGGACGACGTTCCTTTTTGATATCCCCTTTGGCGCGAAGCAGACGGAATTCTGAGGTCCACGGTCTAGATAGGCTATTTGAAAAAGCCCTCAAAAGTGGTCTCTTCCCTGGGGCCATACTGACAGTAGCAATTGGCGGAGGAGTTGTGTTTGAGGCAGCCTGGGGTGGGGTCACCCATGTTCCCTGGTCTACAAGGGTCAGTCCCGGTACGGTCTACGATCTTGCATCCCTTACCAAACCCCTTGCGGTTGCGCTTTCTGTCATGGCCTTGATAGAAAGGGGTAAATTACACCTTGATGACACTCTGGAGTCATTTCTCTCCGAAGTACCGTTGGACAAAATTCAAATATCTATCCGTCATCTTTTAGGCCATACATCCGGGCTTCCAGCCTACAGACCATTTTATAAGGAATTAATTCACCTGGCGCCTGATTTCCGGCTCTTGGAAATGAAAAAACTCGTCCTGGCCGAACCCCTGGTATCTCCCCCTGGAACACAGGCCATATATAGCGACCTTGGGTTTATGCTCCTCGGCTGGATAATAGAGAACCTCACAGGTAAATGCCTGGCAGATGCTGCACAAGAGTTGGTGTTTGAACCTTTAAATGTAAAAGGTCTATATTTTCCCTTGACAAGCACCCTGGCAATTGGGCAAATCTCCACTGGGCCGCCTTTGACAAAGGTGGAAAGAGAGGATTTAAGAGGTAGGTGTTGCAATGGGCTTGTAGCGCCTACAGAGGTATGTCCATTCAGGAAAAGGGTTGTCTGTGGCGAGGTCCACGACCTGAATGCCTGGGTTGTCGGGGGAGTTTCAGGCCATGCCGGTCTTTTCGGAACCGCAGGATCAGTGGCAAAACTCCTCCTGAGACTCCTCGATATTTATAAGGGCAGAGGCAATGTCCCTAATTTTCCAAAAGGACTCCTTCAGGAATTTTGGCGTATTCAAGGTTCTGACACCGGCAGCACCTGGGCCCTTGGTTTTGACACTCCATCTCCGGCCGGCTCCAGTGCAGGCAGCAGTTTTTCTTCTCGAAGTATAGGTCACTTGGGCTTTACAGGCGCATCCTTCTGGATGGACCTGGAGCATGAGATGTTGGTCGTACTCCTTGCCAACCGCACTTTTCCAAAGGCCGACAGAGAGAGTCAGGCCGAAATGCGCCAATTTCGGCCTTTGCTTCATGATTTGGCCAGGGAGATTTAGGAATTTGGTGATTTGGTAAGCGTTCACAGGGCACCGCATCTGCTTTGTTGTCGGGCACTTGAAGTACAGGGAGTACGTCTGCGTACCCTCCGCCTCGCATCTGCAGCACCCTGTAAACGCTTACTAGTTCTGTAGGTTGTGGTAAAATGGGCGTTGTAATCCCGTGAACGGTTATGATTACATTATAGAAATGCATCCTGTTTTAAAAGAGCTTGAAATCCTGTCTTCTTCCAGGGAAGCCTATGTGGCTGGTGGGCCAGTGAGAGACTGGCTCCTGGGCAGGAAGGTGCTGGATCTTGATCTTGTAGTGCCGGATGGTGCTATCGCCCTTGCCCGGCGTTTTGCCCAAAGTACAACAGGACACTTTGTCATGCTGGATGAGAAGGAAGGGGTGGCAAGGGTTGTCTGTAAGGATTTTGTTCTGGATTTCAGTCAGTACAGAGATACGGCCAATAACATCGAGGAGGACCTGTGCCAGCGGGACTTCACCATAAATGCCATGGCACTAGCGCTGTCTTCAGCCCTGCCTTTACTCGATAAAGTTCCAGCTCTATCCAATCACCAAATCACCAAATCACCAAATCACCAAATCATAGACCCTACAGGAGGTCTTGCAGACCTTGATAATCGAATAATAAGGGCAATTTCTAAGAAAAACCTTAAATCTGATCCTATAAGGCTTCTTAGAGCCTACCGCTTCAGATCCCAACTGGATTTTGAGATAGAGCAGCGAACAAGGGATTACATCAGGGACCTGTCAGGTTCTATAGACTCGGTTGCGTCAGAGCGTGTTAGTCACGAACTAGGGCTGATCATGGAGTCAGTGAGGGCCGGCAGGACACTCCATGAGATGGTTCAGGTCAGGTTGCTGCAGGTACTTATACCTGAAATCAACCCTATGGAAGGTATGCCTCAGCCAGGTTATCACCATCTGGATGTCCTTGGTCACAGCCTTGCGGCGGTTGATGCCATGGAGGATCTTATTGCCGAGCCCTGCAATAAATTTTTCCCGTGTGAGCCCATGGAGCACTGGATTGCTGAAAATAGTGCTAGAATGTCTGATCTTAAGTGGGCGGCTTTTCTTCATGACATCGGCAAGCCGGCCTGCAAGGGGGAAAAACAGGGACGCACTACCTTTTACCGCCACGATCATGTTGGATCAGACATGGTTCTGGCAATAGGGAAGCGTCTTCGTTGGCCCAAACAGGAAACTATATTTGTAGCCAAGATGGTAAGGCTTCACATGCGCCCATTTCAGCTCCTGAAAGATCTCAGACAAGGAGGACCCACTAAACGGGCCATGAGGCGACTTCTTGCGGAAACCGGCGCTGATTACCCGGCCCTCTTTCTTCTTGCCATGGCTGACAGCATGTCCGGCTGTGGACCGCTTAAGCCATTAGAGCTTGATGCAGAACTGGCCAGGCTGTGGAAAAAAGTACACTCTTTTTATCAGGATTGGCTAAAGCCGGTAAAGATGCGGCCCCGGCTCCTTACAGGCCATGATCTTCAAAGGATCTTTGAGCTATCTCCTGGGCCATTGATAGGCAAATCTCTTGATGCCCTGGAAGAGGCCCAGATGGAAGGGGTAATCAGTACCAGGGACGAGGCCGTGAGTTGGCTGAAAGCCTGGCTTGATTCTGATGAGGGTACCGGGGTATAAGCACTGACTTAAGCTGTGGTTTTAGGGTAATTTCGGTATAATTTTTGGGTCTCGGGAATGATTTCTGAAATATTTGGAAAAACAAATATCGAATATCGAACAAGGAACCGCAGAATGTCGAAGGAAGGTAAAACCTTTGATCTCGAAGATCCTTTGATAGATTTTGCAGTTCGAATAATCCGTATAATAGAATCTCTGCCAAACTAAGGGGCAAGAAAACTTCATGATTCGAAATTCCTTGTTCGATATTTGATATTCATGGGTCAATGAACTGAGTTGCCGTTTAAGTCAGCGCTTATAGGGTGCCGGGGTTGATGTATCTTAGTCTTAATCAGTACCTGCGCTCGGTCTTTGGGGAAAGGGTACAAAAAATTTCCCTGGACGCGGGTTTTACATGCCCCAACAGGGATGGAACCAAAGGCAGAGGCGGCTGCATATACTGCGATGCCAGAGGCTCAGGGACCGGCGCTTACGGCTCCGGTAAAGACATAGCCGAACAGATGAAGGCTGGAATCAACTGGGCCGTCAGACGCTACGGTGCCAGGAAGTTTATTGCCTACTTTCAGTCTTTCTCCAACACATATGCTTCGGTTGGCAGACTTGAGGCCATTTACACACAGGCCCTTGTTGGGCCGGAGGTGGTGGGGCTCTCTATCGGCACCCGCCCGGATTGCGTGGATAAAGAGCGCCTGAAGCTGATTTCACGTCTTGGTGAAGGGCGCATGGTCTGGATGGAATATGGACTTCAGAGTGCCTCTGATGCCACACTTGCCAGGATCAACAGGAAACATACAGTGTCTGATTTTGTCCAGGCCGTTGAAGTTTCAAAAAAATACGGCCTGATGACATGCGCGCATGTCATCTTTGGACTGCCCGGGGAAAGCCGCAGCGAGATGGAAGACACCATCAGGCTTCTGTCAAATCTCCAGGTGGAGGGGATCAAGTTCCATCATCTGTACATTGTGGAAAATACTGAGCTTAACAGGCTCTACAAGGCTGGTAACTATAAACCCATTGCACAGGAAAATTATGTGGAAATGGTTGCATGGGCCCTTGCGACCCTTCCCAAAGGTACTGTGATCCAGAGGCTCACAGGAGATCCTCCCAGGAATGAGCTGGTGGCTCCTGACTGGTCATTAGATAAAAGACAGACTATTGCTATGATCCATGACAGGATAAAAATGTGGATCTGTGCGGTTAGCGGTTAGCTATTAATTTAATGATTACAGGAGGTTTTGCTATTACAAAATTAGGTATTAGC
>DFBQ01000119.1:5749-7641 GCA_002367355.1 Deltaproteobacteria bacterium UBA3076
CCAAATAGGTTACTAACACCTAAAGGCTAATAGCTAACAGCTGTTCATCACGGATTGCCACACTAATCCGTAATGAACCATTATCAACTATTTTAGATAAGGGTAGATATCAGGAAACTATATAATCACTTAGTCTTTCAAATTCTGATTCTGTTTGAGTTTGACAATAATCCCAAAAGTAATTATATTGTAATTACATTAATCACAATCGGAGACAAATATGACTACTTTGATAAAAATCGGTAACTCGCAAGGGGTAAGAATTCCAAAAGCAATTATTGAACAAGCTCAACTAGAAAACAAAGAACTGGTTTTTAAAATTAGTGATGACGGGCTTTTAATTCAACCTTTGCAAAAACCAAGGCAGGGGTGGAAAAATGAATTTGATAGAGTTCTAAAAACAAAAGGAGCTGATCAAATTGACCAGGAATGGCTGGATGCTCCGCTAACCGATAATGAGGATTGGGAATGGGGAAACCGAATATTCATAGATTCGACATTTGGTTAGTTCAATTGGATCCGACACAGGGTTCAGAGATTAAAAAGACAAGACCTTGTGTTATCATTTCACCAGATGAAATGTCTTCACTAAAAACCTCCATCATTGCTCCAATGATATCAAAAGGGTTCGGTTTTCCAACTCGAATTCAATGCACCTTTCAAGGTAAAAAGGGATTGATCCTATTAGACCAAATGCGGGCAGTAGATAAATCCAGACTAATTCAAAAACTCGGTGTGATTTCCAAAAGTGCTCAAATCAAGACAGTGAGTTGTTTGCTGGAGCTTTTTGCACTTTAAAATGGACGTAACTATTCAGGTGGATAGACTGAAGGTAGAAGGCTAAAGTAACCGCCCGCTTCGCTCAAGACGCAAAGGACGCAAAGAATGGAGAGCAAAGATATTCATGGGACGACACTTCCGGTTTCTCTTACTTTGGTGTGAAAAAAATTATTAGGGAGGAAATTTTAAGGGCATTTGGTGCCGAAACTTACCCAGACGGCTTAATTTATCATTACACAAGTATTAATGGATTCTTTAATATCATATCATCGAATGAATTATGGTTGACCGATTACATGTATATGAATGATGCGAGTGAGGTAAATCATGGTATTGACCTTGCCAAGCAGATACTTGGAGAAATTGAAGTAGATAAAAAAGAAAAAGAAGAAATTGTAAAAAAATGGCAGTCAGAAATTGAGAACAAATTATATGATCGAATTTGCATAGCATGCTTCTCTTCGGAGCGTGATAGTTTGAGCCAATGGCGTGGATATGGAGGTGCAGACATTGGCATTTGCCTTGGGTTTAGTTTTAAGGAGCCGTTCTTTCTGTATGACACTCAAGCAAGACTAAATCGGGTAATTTACGATCAGAATAAGCAGAAAGAAATTATTAGAATTTTATTCCACATATTTCTCATCATCTCAGACTGGGATAAAGGGAAAATTGTGCATGATTTCAAAGGGAACATAATAAATCATGAGGAAAAAGAAAATTTAGTTAGCAAGTATGCAATTAGGGACCTGTATGAATATATAGTATATTTCAAGAATGAATCTTTTTCAGATGAGAGAGAAATAAGATGGGTATATTCCGAAGATAGAAAGATTCATGATTCTTTTCAACTAGACTACGCAGAAAGACTATTCAGGTATAGAAACAATCTGATTATTCCTTATACTACATCAAGCAGCCTGTTTTTTGTTAATCCATCAAACAAATATGGCGAACAAAAAGAAAAAGATGCACTGCCTCTACAAGAAGTGATTGTTGGTCCTCAGGAAAATATTGATCTTGTGCTAAAAGGAGTCCGAGAATTTTTAGATGGAACTGGGTTTGGTTCTGTGGTTGTAAGTAAATCTAATATCAGAATTCCTTACTTAAAAGAA
>DFBQ01000016.1 GCA_002367355.1 Deltaproteobacteria bacterium UBA3076
CGGTTTTCCGAGGTTTTCCATGAAAGGAATTAACGATGACCTCTAAGGAGCTATCATGAAGGCCTTTAAGGACTTTAAAAAAGGTGGGCTGCTGATTGTTGGGCTGTTCTTCCTATGTCTCTCCTCTTCTGTCGCTCTTGCCCAAGAGAGGCAGGACATAGGCATGGCCGTAGAGTTTATGGACCATGCGGCCTGTGCTTATGTGGCCAAGGACAAGGGCTGGTTTAAAAAGGAAGGGCTCAGGTTATCTGCCTGTGAAAGCTATGTGACCGGCATGGCCCTGGCCGCGGCCCTGGCCCGAGGAGATATTCAGGCGGCCTACATCTGTCTGGTGCCGGCTATAAATGCTTGTGCCAATGCCGGAGTGTCCATAAAGATCGTTGCCGGAACACATAGATACGGCTACGGCCTGGTAGTCAACCCCAACAAGGTAAAGACCATTAAGGACCTGGAGATGCCAGGCCTCCGGATCGGCTGTGTTCGGGAAGGAGGGGCCGTGGATGTCCTTTTACATAAGACCATTGACAGCTATGGTCTTGATCCGTCCAAGATATTAAATAAGGTTCAGCGAATGAACCCGCCGAGACAGTTGTTGGCCATAAAAATGGGCCGGATTGATGCCGCTTTTCTGCCGGAACAATGGGCTACCATGACTGAAGATTACGGTTTTAAGATGTTGCTCACGGCCCAGGATCTTTGGCCCCTGATGCAGGGAAGCGTTCTGGTGGTCAAAGAAGAATTGATAAGGAAACATCCGGATATAGTCAGAAGGCTGGCAAAGGTAACCCGGAAGGCAACCGACTGGGTCAATCAACATCCGGAAGAGGCTGCGACCATTATGGCCCGGCAATTTTCAATAACCAAGGAGAAAGTCCTGCCGGTCAAGGTGGTCAAGACGGCCGCTAAATTTGAGATCACCCCTGAGGCTCTAAAGCGCTCTATGGGCCGGTTGAAATATACCACTTCGATCAATCAGGAGATGGTGCAAGAGGTGATAGATTACACAGCCGGGCTGGGTTACATAAGAAACAGCTTCAAGGCCGAGGATATCCTGGATTTAAGATTTTTAAGATGAAACCGGTCGGGAAAATAAGACCAAAGTGGGGGATACTACCTGTAGCTATATTTCTGGCCATATGGGAGATCACCGCCCGCCTCAATCTTGTTCCAGGCCACTTTTTCTTCCCTTCCTTCTCGGAAGTTTTACTGGAATTTTATGAGATGAGTGTCAACGGGATTCTATTGGATAATTTTCTCAGCAGCCTGACCCGGGTTCTGGTTGGCTTTTGCACCGGCTCTATGGCCGGGCTGGCCATTGGTATCCTGATGGGATGGAACAATATCTTGGATAATGCCTTCAGCCCCTTGATCAGCCTTCTCTATCCCATCCCGGCCCTGGGCTGGCTACCCCTCCTGATGCTTTGGATCGGAATAAATGAAATCCTGCCGATAGCCATAATCTTTATCTGCTCCTTTTTCCCTGTCTGCTACAATACGGCTACCGGCATCAGAAATGTAGACAGGAAATTCATAAATGCCGCCAAGACCCTGGGCGCCTCTCAGGTCAGAATCTTGATAACGGTTGTAGTTCCTCTGGCCCTGCCGACCATATTTACCGGGTTGAGGCTGGAGGCCGGGATGGCCTGGAGGGTAATAATAGCCGCCGAAATGGTGGCTATTCCTACCGGAATCGGTGCTCTGCTCATGAAGGCCGAAAGTCTTATGCGCATAGACATAATTATAGTCTGCCTAATGGTCCTGTCTCTAATGTGCTTTTCCTTTGAGAGATTCTTTACCTATATAGAGGCCAAGCTGACCCATCGGTGGACCTGCCATGACCGCCATTGAACTGCGGAATATAGAGAATTATGCCTGCCGGGGGGTAAATCTTAAGGTCTTCTCTGGTGAGTTGCTGGTACTTCTTTGTCCCAACGGGGCCGGGAAAACCACCCTCCTTAATATTATTGCCGGCCTGACCGGATATAGGGGCTCGGTCCACTTTGATGGCCGTCCTATAGATGAACTCCCGACACAGGAGAGAAAGGTAGGTTATCTCTTTCAGGATCTGGTCTTGTTCCCTCATCTTGACATGGCCTCAAACATCGCCTATGGACTGAGAGTCCAGAGATGGTCGAATGAAAAAATTGAACTCCGGGTCAAGGAATTGCTCCGGTTATTTAAGATAGAACACCTGGCCGCCGCCTATCCCTGGCATCTTAGCGGTGGAGAAAAGCAGAGGGTGGCCCTGTCCCGGGCCTTGGCTCCTTATCCCAAAATACTCCTTCTGGACGAACCGTTGAGCAGCCTGGATTGGCAGACCTCTCAGTATTTGAGATTTGAGCTCAAGGACCTTCAACGACAGCTTGGCATTACCACCCTGTATGTCACCCACGACCTGACCGAGGCAAAGGATGTGGCCGATAGAATGGCCATCGTCCTTGAAGGACGGATAGAACAGATAGGTAGGCTGGAAGACTTGCAAACCGGACCATGGGCCAAACAAACCGATCAGTCTGGAATCCATTAAGAGCCAAAATCTTTTGACTTCAACGTTCCATGAATGCTTATATGTTCTCGGATTTGAACTTTTCAAGACCTATTTCATTTATACGATTAAGACTTTCAATTCTGTTTGTCTCTGAAAAGAACCCGAATATTTTTGAAATTATGTTATTCAATTTTTTGCATTCCCTTAATTCTTGAAAATCCTTGCAATCAGCACACGTATCATACTCGTTGTCCATATTACATTTCCTGATTTTACAATTGCGGAAAACAGGACTTTCACCTCGGCAACCCCGGCATTTATTACTTGTATACGATCCGCACTCAGAGCAGAGCAAACCGCAACACGCAACTATCACATTTTGATTGTTCTCCGGCATTCCGGTCTCCCATTTCTTGATATATACTTTGAATAGTCGTAAATTCAAACTGATTTCAGAGCCTAAATGGCCTATTAGGTATAACCCATTGAATTTATTGCTATATATAAAATATGACCATCGAAGTCGCAGTTTAGGTTCGTAATATATACATTTTTAACTCATTGTTTTTACTATAAATAAAATATTCTCTGAAAACAGTTTGAGCTTACGAATAGTCATAATTGATTCAAAAAACGCAATTTTTGGTAGTGTAGTGTATGGTTGAGCCTCTTTTGATAAATCTATCTCCCCTGTGGCGGCCTACTGGCCGGTCTCACCGGTATGGCCATGCTCAGGTATCTCCCATTTTCTTCAAACATCAATCTTTTATCTACCATCATTCTTAAAAAAGGCACGATCCTGTCCTCAGCTATTCCAGGGAAATGTGCCAGGATTCTTTTAAGCGAACGATGCCTCTGACAGAAAAGATAGATCGCCCTGGATGTTCCCACAAGGCGGTGCGTCGAGGGCTCGGCGCCAACCCGCTTCTGGCGTATGATCAAAAAGTCCCGGCCGTCCCGGAAGCTAAGGATGGGTGTGCGTAAAGGACCCCTGTGAAGTTCGGCGTACTCCCTTTTCCATGCCCTTACCTTTTTCTTGACTGGTTGCCAGATCTTTTTTTGAAGCCCAAGCTCGCCCCGATAGGCCTGAATCATAAAATTCATGGAGCTGAAAATATGTGGCGGGAACATGGCAGCGTAATTCGGATGGTTGGAAACCGCCTTGATCCCAAAGGCACTGGTGTCCTGCCACACAGGGCTTCCAAGACCGAGCCAGAAGTGGACAAATCTCAGCGGACGAAATGGCAGAGCAAACTCAAGATTCCGCAAGGTTTCCTCCACATCCGGAAGATCACTGCCTGGGAAATGGAGTATCAGATTTGAGACATTTACTATGCCGAGTTCTTCGCAGTGTTTCATAATCTCCAGATTCTGAATGGCCGTGGTTCCCTTGTTGAGCTTCTTAAGCAGCCTTGTGCTAAGGGCCTCAATACCGATCTGGACCTCGTGCGTCCCTGCGACCTGCATTGCCTCCAAAATATGCCTGGGGGTTGTGGCCCGTATCTCGGCAAATAGGCGAAAGTCCTTGCTCAGCTTGCCAAGCCCTGTAAAAATATCTCCTGACTCCTTCATAGGAAGCAAGTTATCCATAAAGGCCACAGAGAGTGTCTTATGCTTTGTAGTCAGTTTGTCGATCTCAGAGACTACCTGCAACGGGCTCTTTGACCTGTAACCGTTCCACTGTAGATTGAGATTGCAAAAGGCACACCCTGAGTATTTCGCAGCACCTTGTGGCCGGCGCCACCAGCATCCCCGGGATATCTCGGCTGACAAAGTTGGGAAAAAGGTCTTTTGCGGACTGAATGTCTTGAGCAGATTGAAATAGTCATCGTAGTCAGGAGGTGGGAGATTACTCAGGGTCTCCATTTGGCTGAAGGAAACCGGGGTGTCATTACTTGCGGCTTTTTGCGAGACAATCCCCGGGATAGGAGGTATCTCCTCATGGCTTCGGGAGTCACTGAGATGACGAACCAATTGGCTCAGCGGGAGCTCGCCCTCACCATTGACCACAAAGTCCACTTGGGGAAACACCCGAAACAGGTTCCATGTTGATTCTCCTGCAAACATAGACCCGCCTATCACAATGGAGAGATCCGGGAACCTTCGTTTGATGCGCTTGATAAAATAGAGGGCGGATGTGAGCTGACAAAGACATACTGAAAAACCAGCGAGGCCGAAGGCTCCCCAGTCTGTGCTGTCAATAAAGGCATCTGACACCTTCTTAACCTGAGGGGCCAGGGTTTCGAGACCTGTCTTGCGGACAAGGGGGTGGCCGGAGGCCTCCCGGCGGAAGACCTTTTCTATATACTCAAAGCGCTCCGGGAATAGCAGGGCGGCATATATGGTTTCCGCCAGCCATGTCCTTTCAGAGATGACCTGATAGAGCCTGTAATCAATGGTCTCTGCTACCTTTAAATAAAAATGGTGTGCCTCCACCTCCAAATCGGGAAACTGCGTGCCCAGATATGCCTTCAGCGTTCCGAGTTGAATAGAGGGACGGCTAAAAAGAGGCCATGGTGTTGAGACCAAAGCAATGCGATTCAATGGATCAGTTCTCTCTTCTTTCACTTTCATTTATCATGTATTCCGGATTTTCGGTTCAACGGCTCAATTATTTGACGATCTCTGATGGATGAGAGAGGCGAGGCAGGGTTGCCCATTTCGGGACAAAGGCATTTTGTATCGTATCCCTGGAAGGAATATATGATTTAAGGTCTATCACCGGTGAATCATTGAAGGCATCGATTGAATCAATCCGGATGACATTGCCTTTGATGGATAGAATTTTACAAACTGACAGACCAATAAGATTAGGCCTGCAAGGGGAATGGCAGGCAAACACACCTGTTAAAGGATTGCTCATATTGCGTCTGGGATGGACACGTAAGACACTCCTTTTCTCGGGGGTATCGTTTTTATGAAACCAATACAGCACTATTACATGGGAAAACTGATCCAACCCCAAAAGTGCATCGGCATATTTCTTGTAAATCTCTATGGTCGTAATTTCTAAATCCTTTTTTACCTTTCCCGCCGCAAATACCTGGAAAGTATCCATTGAGCCTCCTTGATTGCACTGAGCAATATTAACAACGAATATCGTACTTCTAAGAAAGACCAAGACCGGCTCATCAGCCATTCAGACTCCTGAGTCTCTCAAGGACAGAGGCCATGTCTGCGGGCAGATTGCTTTCCCATTTCATTTTTTCCCCTGTGATGGGATGAGTAAACTGCAAACAGGCGGCGTGAAGCATCTGTCTTCGGATCGGAATAACTGTATGTCCAACCCTGAATTCCGTCGGCCCACGATATAAGGAGTCTCCCAGGACAGGATGACCCAGAGAACTCATATGGACACGGATCTGGTGTGTCCTCCCTGTGCGTATTTTTAAAGATAAAAGGCTTGCGCCCTTGAGCTCTTCAACAACCTGCCACTCGGTAATAGCAGATTTTCCATTTCTGGATCTAATGGACATCTTCTTGCGATTAACAGGGTGACGTCCAATGGCTGAATCCGAACGACCGCTCCTGTCCCGGAGCCTGCCCCGGACCAGGGTCAGATAGGTCTTGTCAATCATTCCCGACTTAAATTGCTCTGTTAATCCTCGGTGTGCCTCATCATCCTTTGCTACAACCATCAAGCCTGAGGTATTTTTGTCAAGCCTGTGTACAATGCCCGGTCTGAGATACCCGCCTATACCCGAAAGATCTTGGCAATGGTGCAGAAGGCCGTGAACCAGGGTGTGATCCTCATTCCCTGCCCCTGGATGGACAACAAGACCGGCTGGTTTTTCCAGCACAAGCAGGTGGCTGTCTTCGTAAACGATTGCCAGTGGGATCGAAA
This sequence comes from Deltaproteobacteria bacterium UBA3076, assembly GCA_002367355.1. Taxonomy (GTDB): domain Bacteria; phylum Desulfobacterota; class Dissulfuribacteria; order Dissulfuribacterales; family UBA3076; genus UBA3076. The sequence goes on from DFBQ01000016.1 coordinate 6,333, forward strand.
CAGGTTCAACAGACAGCGATTTTAAAGCAGGGATATGGATATCAATGCTGTCTCCGGCCTGAATTCTGAGACTTGAGGACGTTCTGACATATCCTCTGACCTTTATATGGCCGTCGTGTATGAGGTTTTGAATTTGCGACCTTGAGAACCCAAGGTCCTTTAAGGCAAGAAATTTATCCAGTCTCTTTCCTGCGCCATCGTCATTTACTTTTATAAATACGTACTTGGCGATGTCTGCCATACTACATGACGCCTATCTGTGCTTTGATGGGGAATCGGAGCGCCTTTGGTCCATGCCCCCAGACCTTGGAGAGCAGCATGAAACAGCCTATGCTTCAACCTCGATCTCTGTACTCACATTATTAAAGATAGATTCAATTTCCTCGGTGATCTCTTCTTCTTTTTTATCCTTGGCAACGGAGAGTTCCTTGACCAGTAAACCCTTGGCAGTATCCAGCATTTTTTTCTCCCCAAATGAAAGGGGCTTATCCATTTGCAGGATATAGAGGTCCCTCAAGACTGTTGCCAGATCGAAAATCGAACCTGTTTTTATCTTATCCATGTACTCCCTGTAACGACGGTTCCATGTCTGAGGAGTGAACTCTACGTCTTTTTCCTTTAAGATGACATAGACCTGTTCGACCTCACTATCTGAGATAACTCTCCTAAGTCCGATGTGTTTGGCATTTTTCATGGGGACCATTATTTTCATGTCATTGTCAAGGATACGTATCACATAAAAAACATGTTCGATCCCGGATATTGACTTTTCCTCTATACCCTCGATCAAACCCACACCATGTGCGGGATACACTGCAAGATCGCCAACCTTAAACATACTGATTAACCTCTAATAGCTTCAAAAAAAGTCCATAAATTGTAGTCATTTTTAAAATCAATATAACACATTTCCCAATTTTTCGAAACATGCCGGACCGATCACGTTACAACTTTCGACTGCCAAATACAGTGGCTTGTGTTCTTGGTAAGCGTTCACCGGTTCAGGGTTCACTGTTCAGGGTTACTTTTCTTTCGTTGGCCTTGCTTGTCGGCCAGCATGTATTTGATGATACCACGAATGGCACCGCGGGTACGTCCGGCATGATCAACGTCCCGAAACTCAACTAAACAACTGCTCAGATTTTCGGTGAACCCTGAACCCTGAACCTCTGAACCTTTGAACCCGTGAGAGGCAGAGGACACACCCATCCCATGGGAGGAAGCAGGCGTTCCTTGAGCACATACTGGTCATAGGCGGCAAACAGGTCCGTCTTTTTCAGTTGCCCGACCACGGTCTTCGGGTCATCAGACCTCACAACCGGAAGGAAAGAAATGTTATGCCGGGCAAAAATGTGAAAGGCCGTTTCCATATTAGTCTCTTCGTCAACTAAGACTATTTCCTTAACCATAAGTAAACTCGCAGTAGTATCAGGTCTGGACAACTCCGGATGGGCAAAGTACTTTCTGCAATCCCTCAAGGTCAGCACCCCTGAAAGACGATCCTGTGAATCAAGCACAATAAAGTGGGGAAACGGGCTTTGCTCCATGGCAGAGACTATCTCACTAAAGGGGGTATCTGTGCGTAGGATCTGCAAATCCATGCTCATATGTTCGCCTACTCTCATACCCCTCAAGACGTTGACTTCGTGCCCTTTTACAATATTCACTCCCTTAAGAAGGAGCTTTGTCTCATAGATTGAGTAGCCATGGAGCAGACGGACCACTGTAAGGCTTGCAATGCAGGATACCATCAGGGGCAATATCACCTGGTAAGTATAGGTAAGCTCAAAGATGGTGAGCACCGCCGTTATGGGAGCCAGAGTGGTTCCGCTCACCATGGCTCCCATGCCTATAAGGGCATAGTGGGCAGGAACAAGACCTGATTCCGGCCACAGTGACTGGGCTACAAGGCCCACCGAAGACCCCAGTGCTGCTCCTATAAACAGGGATGGTGCAAATATTCCCCCACTCATTCCCGATCCTATGGAAAAGCCTGTAGCCACAATTTTGGCAACAAGCAGCGTTAAGGCAAATACCAAGGACACCTTGCCGGCAAGGGCGGCATCTATGCTTTCATACCCAACACCTAAAGCCCATGGACAGTAGAGGGCAACAATCCCTATCAGGAGTCCGCCAAGGGCAGGACTCAACCAGTCCGGCACCCCTACCTTTTTCCAAAGCCTGGGCAAGGAAAAAATCGCTCCCATAAGCACCAGGCTTATGAGACCAGCGACAAGCCCCAGGAAAAAATAAAGGAGCAGCTCAGATGGATGTGCCATAAAAAAATCGGGGATCTCAAATATCTGCGCCCCTTCCCAAAACGCCCTGGCAACTATCGTACCTGTGACAGCAGATATTACTATGTTGCTGAGAGAGGCGATTTCAAGGTCAAAAAGCAGTACCTCCACTGCAAACAGAGTTCCGGCCATAGGGGCCTGAAAGGTAGCTGCTATGCCGGCTGCTGCCCCACAGGCAACAGCGAGCCTCCTTGAATCCCGCCTCAGCTTTAACATCTGGGTAAGGGAAGAGCCAATGGAAGAGCCAATCTGGACCACAGGACCTTCACGCCCGACCGAGGCACCTGCTGAGATAAGCCCTGCTGTGACAAAAGCCTTTATCAGGGTAACACGATGCCTTATTCGACCATCCCTGAGAGCAAGGGCCTCCATTACTTCAGGCACGCCGGGTCCTCTGACCTCGGGTGCCCAAAAAGTAATTATGGGTCCTACCAACAGGCCCATACCGGCAGGAATAAGGAGCTTCCACCACCATCCGGCATGTTGGACCTGTTCTACAAAGTTAGCGCCGGCAGACCACAGGACCTCCTGGCCAAAAAGTATCAGCCACCTGAACATTACCACTCCAAGGCCGGCAAGTGCCCCGATGACCAATGCCAATAAGAGCGGTCCTGTATATTCTTTTAAAGTCTGTATGGATCTATTGTTCACTACTGCATAATAGCATATAGATTCCGCTGAAAATACCCCATCTGCTGCGTTGCTTCAATTTCCTCGTCACTGCGGCGTACACTAAGTACGCCTCATTCCTCGGAAATCTCGCGCCTTGCATCTGGAGCATTTTGAGTGGAATCCTGTCTCAGGACTGGTAACCGTTCATGGGTTCAGGGTTCACCGTTCAGGGTTACCTTTCTTCCGTTGACCTTGCGAGTTAGATCTCGGGCCAAGTGCCATGCCCAATATCCTCAAATTTAGGGGGGTATGACATATGCTCCCCTCGTTCTATTCTCATGCCTTCTCCATTCAGAACTCACGAATTAACGGTTCAATTTTTCGGTAAACCCTGGACCTCTTAACCATTGAACCTTTGAACCCGTGAACGGTTACCAGGACTCTTTGCAGATTTCAGTGTCAATTGGTAAGAATGCATATCTATGGCACAGCCCGGCAAACAAAATAACGTAAAGCATAAGAAAAGGCCGAAACCGGCATCATATATCTGGGCAGCAATTACCTTCCTGTCTGTAGGGCTCCTTTTCATAGACCCAGGGGTGGACCTGCCGCTGATCGTGCATAGAATAGCCTGGCCGCTCAGCCGTCTCCTGATAATCATGGCCCTTAGTCTCGGCTTGAGTGCTCTGGTAGAAGGCATGGGTTGGTCTGAAATAGTTGCGAGGCTATCCAGACCACTCATGCGTACTGGCAACTTCAGTGACTGGAGCGGAACTGCCTTTACAACAGCCTTTCTCTCAGGTGTCGCTGCAAACACCATTCTCTGGAATGCGTATAAAGAAAAAAAATTAAGCAGACGAGAGATGCTTCTGGCCACACTCTTGAACCTGGGTCTTCCTTCCTACACGCTGCACCTGCCAACTACCATTGCCATCATTATACCCCTGGTCGGGACGGCCGGATTGATATACGTAAGCCTAACCTTTATTGCTGCATTGCTCAGGACAGTGATAGTCCTCATCCTGGGCCGCTTAATCCTGTCATCACCAAAGAAAATGGGAAAACCAGGAGAGGAACATCAAAACAAAGAAGAATTGGAACCACGAAAGGAGCGAGTAGAAAAACTCCTGGCCCGATACGTTCCGGGCCGCCTGAGCCAGATCGCCATGTATACCGTGCCCATCTATATTATGGTAGTTCTCCTTCAGCAATGGGAATTTTTTGAGTGGCTTCAAGACAAGAGTGCATCAATAATTGCCATTGAGGCCCTGCCTGTGGAAGGCATATCTGTGGTAGTATTCAGTATAGTTGCGGAATTCACAGCCGGAGCTGCCGCAGCCGGGGCCATGCTGAGCGCAGGAGTGCTCACAGTGAAAGAAACCGTGCTAGCACTTCTTTTCGGCAGCGTAATTGCAACCCCTGTAAGGGCACTGAGACACCAACTTCCGAGATATCTGGGCATCTTTCAGCCGAAAATGGGTATAATCATACTCATGATGGGTCAAACTCTGCGTGTTATAAGCGTTATGATAGTTGGTATTATATATTTTCTCATGTATTGATTTGAAAAGAGTAAATCATGAAAAAAATCTCGTATTTTCTGTCATTATTCCTATTTCTCCTGGCATTTTTAGCGGCTTTTGCCCCCACGGCCCGGTCTGAGGTCAGCAAAAATAAGGACGATATACCCATGGTTAGTATCGACGTGACACTGGATATGGAAAACCGTCGGATAAAAGGAAAGGCCTCAACAGAACTCCCCAGGGGAAAACCTGTACGGATACATGTGGGAGGAGTGGAGATAGACCGTGTCACCCTTGTGGGGCAAACCATAAATCCTACCATTGAAGAAGATTCTTTCAGTGTTGTAGCTTCCGGCAGAAACAGGTTGCTCAGGATTCAATTTCATAGAGATTTTCCACCATTGAGCCCCGGGACCGGCGCAAAAAATGACCATATAATGACGGATAGCTTTATAGACACAAAAGGCGTTGTCTTGCTTGATGGCTGGTGTCCGACATTGGAGGGGCTTGCCCGTTACGAGCTCAAAGCCGCGGTACCTGCAGACTTCAAGGCCGTATCCGAGGCAGATGCAGTAAAGGCAAAATCCCGGGAAAGGACAAGTATCTATATCTTTGAATTCCCCCATCCAAGGACCGGTATTTCACTGGTTGCAGGCCCATATCAAGTCAGCCTGGAAAACTACAAGGGTGTTGAGATTGCTGCATACTTTTTCCCTGAAGATAAAGAACTCGCCCAGAAATACATTGACAAGTCCAAACACTATCTTGATCTCTATGAAGGCCTCCTTGGCCCGTACCCGTTTAAGCGATTTGCAATAGTGGAAAACCGTGCCCCCACAGGCTATGGCCTCCCCACCTACACCCTTCTCGGGCAAGAGGTGGCAAGACTCCCATTCATTGTTGACACCTCCCTGGGCCACGAGATACTCCACTCCTGGTTTGGAAATTCTGTCTATGTGGACCCAAAAGAAGGTAACTGGAGTGAAGGGCTTACTACATATCTGGCAGACTATCTGTATGAAAAACAGAAAGGCCGGGGCAGCGACTACAGGCATCGATTGCTTGTGGACTACCAAAGCTACGTCCATAAAGACCAGGCCATGTCCCTTGCACAGTTCAGGTTCAGGACAGACAGAGCCTCAAAGGCCGTAGGTTATGGCAAGGGGGCGATGTTGTTTCACATGTTGGAACAGGAGATAGGTGAAGATGGCTTTAACAAGGCCCTGAAAAGATTTGTCCTGGATTACCGGTTCAAGATGGCTGGCTGGAGCGAATTGGAAGCAGTCTTTTCAGACACAAGCAAAAAGGACCTATCTGTCTTTTTTGACCAATGGCTTGAGAGAAAAGACGTGCCGGTACTCACCATAAGCAAGGGAAATATCACTTATCCGGGCAGCGGGCTCCAAAGTCTAAAAGTGACTATACACCAGGGTACCGAAAGCCCTTACTCCCTGTTAGTGCCTCTGGTATTAGAAACCACATCCGGGGAAGTGCGCCGCAGTGTCCGTGTAAAGACTGAAAAGGAATCGGTGGACATTGAAATCAAAGGGCAGCCCCTTTGCGTGACCTTGGACCCGGACTACGATCTGATGCGCAAGTTGGATCCCTCTGAGTTCCCCCCTGTGCTCTCCCGCCTCATAGGATCAAAACACAAGTTCTTTGTGCTCCCTTCGCAAGGTCCGGAAATCTATGGTCAATTTTCTGTTTTTCTTCAATCACTGGGGTTTGAAGAAAAAAACATTGACAGCCTGACCGACTCAGACCTGAACAAAGGTTCATTGCTCATACTGGGAGACCCTGCCCCGAGGCTTGAACGACTGACCGGGGAAATGCCTGGCCCGGACAGTGGAGTCATCATCACAGTTAGAGAAAATCCCATAAACCCAACAGGTGTGGTGGCCCTGGTAAAGGCCGGTTCTTCAAAAGAACTGGAGCTTATCTTGAGAAAACTCACTCACTATGGGCGCTACAGTACATTGAGGTTCAAGGACGGCAAACTGGTGGAAAAACACACAGCAGGTACTCAGAATGGAATACGCCTGGCCCTGCAAACTGAAATTATGGGGATTGCTGCCAGTGATCTTTCTCCTGTGGACCGGATAATCAACGACGTATCTGAAAAGCGGGTGATCTATGTTGGAGAACGTCACGACAGGTTTAGCCATCACATGGCCCAACTGAGGGTCATTCAGGGGCTTGACAGACGGAATCGCCGCCTTGCAGTGGGCATGGAGATGTTCCAGCGCCAGTTTCAGGATGTACTTGACAGGTATCTGGACGGTCAGGTAGACGAAAAGACCTTCCTGAAGGAGAGCGAGTACCTTAAAAGATGGAGGTATGATTATCACCTCTACCGCCCAATCATAGAGTACTGCAAGGAGCATGGTATTCCGATCCTGGCGCTCAACCTTCCGGCGGAAATTTCAAAAAAGGTGGCAAGAAAGGGCCTTGAGTCCCTGTCAGGCGAAGAGTTGAAGCAGGTGCCGGTGGAGCTTGACTGGTCAAATACAGTCTATAAAACACGTTTGAGGCAAATTTTTGAAGAACACCCTGAAGGCGAAGTCGAGAATTTTGACGACTTTTATCAGGCCCAGGTCCTTTGGGATGAGACAATGGCGCAGTGCGTCCACGATTATCTGAACAATAATCCGGACCGTCAGATGGTGGTGCTTGCAGGCAACGGGCACATTGCCTTTGGCGACGGTATCCCCTCAAGGACTTGCAGGCGCGGGAAATACGATCAAGCAATAATAATAGCTAATGCAACCTGTGATAGCACAGAACAGGACATGGCAGACTTCTTCCTGTTCCCCCCTATGGTACAGCCGCCCTTTTCCGCCAAGCTGGGAGTAATTCTGAATGATGAGGACAATAGAGTGGTACTGAAGAAAGTCATGCATAAGAGTATTGCACAGAAATCCGGTCTGAAGTCCGAGGATTTGTTGTTGAGCTTTGACGGAGAGCCAGTTAAGGACATTTCCGACCTTAAGCTCGCCTTGCTTTTTAAGAAGGAAGGGGACACCGCCAGGATTGAGGTCAAAAGAATAAAAAGGTTCGCACGAGACAAGGTCCTTGAACTTACAGTAGGTCCCTTTAAACCTCTGAAAATGTCATTTCGCCATCCGCGCAAGGGAAGCAGAAAGTAACTTTTCTTTTATAGAAACTTGAGGAATATGAAAAATGAGATCTGTAAAGATAGCTATTAGCTCTAACGCCCTGGTCTGCTGTCTGAAGTTTATTGTTGCCCTGACAGGAGGCAGTGCATCTATGTTCGCAGAGGCCATACACTCTCTGGCTGACACCGCAAACCAGGCCTTGCTGTGGATAGGTATTCGCAGAAGTCATATAGGTCCATCCCGTGAATTCCCCTTTGGGAGAGGTCAGGAGCGGTTTGTGTGGGGACTTATATCCGCATGCGGCATATTTTTTGTAGGTGCCGGAGTCACCGTCTATCACGGCATCCACGGGCTGCTGCGTCCCTACGAGCCCGAGATCAATAAATGGACAGTCATTGTCCTTGGGATATCCTTTCTGGCTGAAGGAGGTTCACTGGTAGTTGCCTGGCATGACAGAAAAAAGGGGGATACTGCAAACCTGGCAGTGCTCATGGAGGACAGCGCAGCGGTCTTTGGCGTGATCCTGGTTGCTATTACCCTGTTTCTCACAAAATATACAGGTAAGGTCTACTGGGACTCCATTGGCTCGATAATCATAGGTATCATCCTGGCAGTCATTGCAATAGTCCTTATGAGGGAGAATCTGCATAATCTCATTGAAAAGGCCTCTCCTGAAGAACTGCAGGATGAGGTAAGAAAGCATATCTCCTCTTTTCCGCTCGTGGAAGATATCAAGGACATCAGGATGATCGTCCTGACACCGTATGAGCACCGGATCCGTGCTGAAGTGGAGTTTAACGGCTATCTCCTCATAGAGGAGATGGAGGACAGCCTGAGAGATGACTTCCGGGAGATTGAGACATTTGGGGACTTTCTGCAGTTCTGCGCAGCCTTTGCCAACAGAATTACCAGGACAGTAGGGGCAAAAATAGACGAGATGGAGGACACATTAAAGAAAAAAGTCCCTTATCTCAGGAATGTAGATATAAAACCTTCGTAGGATAGAATTTAACGGACGGGGTTCATCCCCGCCGTTATATTGATTCATTTCTCTCCGTGTCATAAGTGCTGTCTCGTGGTATATAACATCACTTAGGAACGGGAGATAAATAAGTTGAACAAAAATTAATAGGATTTTTTGTTGTATTCAAGGCGCGAGGAGCGAGCATAACGGGTTATGTGANNTTATTTATTGTACGTTCCTTACCTGACAGGCCCGGAAAAATACGAATTCCTTTTGGCAATACCGGAAACCTATATGAACTCTTATCTTATAGTCATCCTGCTGATTCTTATTGTTCGTTACCTGCTTGATATGGTCTCGGACTGGCTGAACGTCCGACACGTATCTACTGAGCTTCCGGCGGAGTTTGAAGGTTACTATGATGCTGAGAAATACAGGCAATCACAGAATTACCTGCGGGAAAACACCAGATTTGGAATCTGTGTGGACACACTCCAGACGCTTATAACAATCGTGTTTGTTCTGGTTGGCGGTTTCAATTTTGTGGACAGGATAGCGATAGACCTTGGGCAGGGGCCAATTTTTACAGGAATAGTCTTTGCGGGAATACTGATTTTTGCAGGCAAGATCCTGAGCCTGCCGTTTTCCATATACAATACCTTTGTGATAGAAGAAAAATACGGTTTTAACAAGACCACGCCCAAGACATACTTGCTGGATATTACTAAGTCATTAATACTGACCGCTCTGATCGGTGGAATCGTGTTCGCCGCTGTTCTCTGGTTTTTTGAAAAAACCGGCAACCTGGCATGGATTTATTGCTGGGGGGCGATTACGCTGTTCCAGATTTTCTTCATGTTTATTGCCCCTGTGGTTATCATGCCGATTTTTAATAAGTTTGTGCCGCTCGGAGAAGGTGAGTTGCGGACTGCAATTGAAAGTTACGCAAAGGCACAGAATTTCAAGATGAAGGGCATCTTCAAGATGGACGGTTCCAAGCGATCATCCAAGAGCAACGCGTTTTTCACCGGCTTAGGGCGTTTACGCCGAATTGTGCTGTTCGACACATTGATAGAAAGACACTCTGTAAATGAGCTTGTTTCGATCCTCGCGCACGAAATGGGGCATTACAAGAAAAAACATATTATCCAGGCAATAGCCAGGTCAGTAATTGTAATGGGGCTGACGCTTTTTCTGCTTTCCCTTTTCATCGGGAATGAACAGTTATTTGCTGCATTCAAAATGGAGCACTTGTCTGTTTACGCCAGCCTTTTTTTCTTTGGTTTTCTCTATACACCCATTGCGATGTTGATAGGACTCGTGGAGAACATAATTTCAAGAAAAAACGAGTATGAAGCTGATGCTTTTGCGGTGGAGACATACGGAGATGCTGATGCCATGATCAACGGGCTGAAAAAGCTGAGTGTGGACAACCTTTCTAATCTCACACCACATCCGTTCAAGGTTTTCCTGAGTTACAGCCATCCGCCCGTCCTTGAGCGAATCAAGGCCATCCGAAGATTAGGTACTACCCACAAATAGGTCCTTTTAACCGAATTACTTGAACACGGATTATACAGCAAGTTTTGACCAGGATTGGTTTGCCTGCTGCCGGCCTTTGCGGGCTTGTGCCTTATCACGGCGTACTGGTTTACTTCGATACCCACCGGGTTTGTACCTGAGAACTAGTATTATTAATAGTAATTCATCCATATTATGAGTATGATTCATGAATCTTACTAACTGGATCTGATCCGGGTATTATTCCTGACAGGGACTCCGGTTGCGGTTCAAGGCAGACAAAGCCATAATTTGCTAATTTAAGGAGGATAAAATGGACCGTCACATTGAAGCCTTTAATGTAACGTTGCTACCAGAGTGGGAGGAAAAAATTGACGAGGAAATCGACAAGATCCAGAAGCACCATCCCGGCATTGTGCATCACCTTCACATGTCCTTAATTGGGACTAAACACCATCGCCTTGGCCTTTTTGAGGTACATATGGTAGCTTCAGTGCCAAAGGACACGTTTGTAATCAAGCACAAGGGCGAAAAGGTAAGACCACTGATCGTTTCGTGTTTTGATGTCCTGGACCGTCAACTCAGAGAGTACAATCGCGAGCGACAAGGAATGGTAAAGTACCATGAAGGCCACCCTGTTGGTATTGTTAGAGAGATCCTATCTGCCGAAGGCTACGGCATTATCGAAAACCCGGATGGCGAAGATATTTACTTTCATCGTAATGCTGTCAAGGATATGGCATTTGATGATCTCGCCGAGGGTGATTCAGTGATGTACGCAGAAGAAATGGGAGAGAAGGGCCTCCAGGCCATCTGGGTACGGCGCTCCTGAAGAAGACCTTTTCAAGTGAATTAACCAAAATAGCAAAACTATAGATAAAGGCAAAAAGTTGTTAAACTATGGAAAAGACTCACCACCATTTTTCAAAAATTGCGCACGAATACGAAGACTTAAGAACTACGGATATAGAACCAATCTTATTCATAAAAAATAAACTGGGAAATTTAACGAAAATTATAGGAGCAGATATTGGTTGTGGAGGAGGAAGATATGACATAGAATTATTTAATCATATCGGCAAAGGTCTCTATCTCATTTGCATTGATTATAACGAAAACATGTTGAGGAGGCTTGATAAGAATTTAAAGGAACATAATATAAAAGAGTTCAATACCATAAGAACATCGGCAATGGCTTTACCATTAGCTGCCAATTATTTTGATGTTTTAGTCACCTTTAATGCTGTACATCATTTCAAGCTTTTAGATTTTCTAAAGGAATCATCCAGAGTTTTAAGAAATAAAGGGCGGTTATTTATTTACACCCGATTACGAAGCCAGAATAAAGGGAATATTTGGGGAAGATTTTTCCCTAAATTTCATGAAAAAGAGAAACGCCTCTTTGAAATAAATAAATTAGAAGAAACATTAAAAAAGATGCCTGATCTAATTTTAGAATCTATTGAATACTTCACTTATAAGCGAAAAACTAATTTAGAATGGCTGGTAACACAAGCCCGAAAGCATCATTATTCTACATTCAGTCTGTATTCTATGAAAGAATTTGAAGAATCTTTAAATAAATTTCAGATAACTATTATGAATCATTTCAAAAATCCAGACAAAATCATCTGGAATGATGAGAATATAATGTTCAATATAAAAAAGGTGAAAGCTACGCGCGGTTGAGTATCAATGCTGCTTCAGCTATATTTATCAGTTTCTTTTTGGCCGACAATAACGAAAGCTGAAGCATTCCACAGTCAGGCGACAGGATAAGCTGATCCTTTTTAAGATACTTCAGTGCCTCCTTGCCTCTTTCCACAATCTGCTCCACAGTCTCGACCTCGTCAGATCCTACATCCACAATCCCCAGCATTACAGTCTTTTTTCCAGCAGCAGGCAGTATGGAGAGATCCAGATTACTCTTCTGTCCCTCTATGGATAATACGTCTATTGTGGAATCGCTAAGCCAGTCCAGAATATGACTGTAATATTCAGTTTTTGCCTTGTAATCGACTCCTTTTTTCTCCAAAGACTTGTGCGGATATCCACGGCATATATGGACTATGTAAAGGGCATCATTCTCATGACCGCTGAGGCACAACTGGAGCGCCTTAAGCCCCCACTTTCCGGCATGATCAAGGTTTCTTAGAAGCACAGGGTCGTCAAACTGGATTACCTGACAACCGGAACTAAGAAGGTTTTTAACCTCATGTCGAATGGCCTCTGCATAATCCATTGCCATTTTCTCAATATCCCCTTTGTAGTATTCATCATAGAGACAGTCGATAGCAGTCGATGGACCAGGAAGATTTATTTTGGGAATTCCTTTAGCATATCTTGCAGTGAATAGGTAGTCATCGACCAGAATCGGGCCGTTATACGATATTTTACTTATGACAACCGGGACCTCACGGATATACACACCCTCACGCATAGGCTTGCTTTTTGGATATTCAAAGTCGATACCCCCAAGTCTTCTTAGAACATATAGAACGTAATGATCTCTCCTTTCTTCGCCATCGCTCATAAAATCTATGCCGGCGGAGTTTTGATCCGCCATCGCCATGATTGCTGCCCTGTCCATGCGTTCCTTGAATTCCGGCTCGCCTACACTTTGCCCGAACTCCAAGAAACTACGTCCGCAGTCGTTCAACAATCTCCTTGCATCGCCAGGATATACATAGTCAGGCTTGGGATAGCTTCCCACTATGGCAGTCATGATTCTGCTCTGCCTTATCTTATCCCTTGACATCTCAGTACACCATAAGCGCTAAGTTATTTTTGCACCGGATGGATTAATGAACATCGAACATCGAACGTCCAACATCGAATTTTGAATGGGAAAAGATGAAGAAACAGAAATAGCCGTTGAATGTTCGGTATTGGATATTTGTTTTTCATTCGACGTTGGACGTTNNTTCGATGTTCGACGTTCATCTTTCAACGTAACCTGTGAACGTTTACAAAACAACTTAGCGCTTATGTGTATGTACACCTGACCCGATATTATAAAACATCATAGACGTTGATTTACATATATGATTGCCTCTTCGGGTTTATTCCTTTTCCGCGGGCGGTCGGTCGGGGAAATCATATGGGATTTCTTTTTCTTCAGATTCAATCACATCATCGCTGATTTTATCTATATTGTATGCCGAGTATTCCCCTGTGCCGAGTACAGCGGTTTCTCCAGCAGGAGAGAGGTCCTCCGGCCCCGATATCAATTCCATAATTCTCAGGTGATCGATAATGGACGCTAAGCCCATAACATCGCTCAGAAGCCTGATTAGAATTTGGTGTTCGTTCTCGTTTGGGATGGCACCTTCCAAATAAACTACTCCGTTTCGGCAGTAAATTTCGAGTTCATTCAAATCGATCCGGCCATCATTGCGAATACCCTCCAAAATCACCATCTGCAATTCCTTGTTACCCAAGTTTTTATACTCGTCGGGTAACTCCGCACGGGTAATTATCTCCCAGGCCCGAGGCAATTTCTTTTGTTTTTCATCATATTTGCGGGCACACATACGACACAGCCGGCTCGCCGGTAAGGTTTCCAATCGCTCCAACGAAATCGGCTTCAGGCAGCTTTCACAGGTCCCATAGTTACCCACAGCCATTCTAAACAATGCCAGATCGATCTCTTCAAGCTTATCCTTGTCACGTTCAACCAACTGATCTAAAAGACTTATCTCATCAGCCTTTTGGGCCTCATCTTCCATTTCGACATCTCGTTCTCCCAAGGCCTGTAAATCAAATTCGAACCGTCGATACTGTTCAAAGATCTCTTGGCGCTGATTGAGAAGCATTTCTCTTAAGCGCATCTTATCTTGTTCGGACATGAGTATTCCTCCTTAGAAATCTAAAATAATGATTTATATCCAGACCTCGTTAAAAAACATTGCACGGCCCCATAGCCTCAAAGGCCCCAATATTTCATAACTCAAGCCAACATACAATAACTTAATACTATGGATAAAGATGACAAGATGTTGCCATCCGGACAATTTGAAATCATTTTAAATGTGTCTTGATTGATTTTCTTGACCAATCCTACATAATCTCCGATAATCTTGAGAAAGACTCCTGGCCGATCATGAGATATCCAAAATTGATCCATACACAATCCAGGCCGAAGGGACGGCGTGGGGCCTGCGGTAAATTTTTTTGTCTTCCCTAACTTCAACAGAGAGGTAAACACAAATGACTAACAAGGGAAAAACACAAATCACAAATATAGCGGCCAGGGAGATTCTGGACAGCCGTGGTAATCCCACTGTGGAAGCTGAGGTGAGTCTGGCATGCGGGGTCACTTCCAGGGCCGGGGTGCCCTCAGGGGCGTCCACCGGCTCTCGTGAGGCGCTGGAAATGCGTGACGGCAACGCCGAACGTTTTGGAGGCAAAGGCGTACTCAAGGCGGTGGATTACGTTAACGGAGTTATCAATGACGCACTAAAAGGCAGGGATGCGTGCCATCAGGCGATGATCGATAAGGTGCTCATCGATCTTGACGGCACACCCAACAAGGCCAATCTCGGGGCCAACGCCATCCTGGGCGTGTCCCTGGCCGTGTCCAGGGCAGCGGCCATGGCGGCGGAGCTTCCTCTTTACCAATATCTCGGCGGTGCCTGCCCTGGGCGTCTGCCTGTGCCCATGCTCAACATTATGAATGGGGGAGCCCATGCACGGTGGCAGGGCTCTGATTTTCAGGAGTTCATGGTTTGCCCTTATGGTGCCCGAAGCTTCCGAGAGGCGCTCAGTTGGGCCAGTGAGATATACCATGCATTACGCTCAGTGCTGATGGACGCAGGCCACCACGTGGGCATCGGAGATGAGGGTGGCTTTGCGCCTAATGTCTCCTCCAACGAGGAACCCCTGGAAGTCATTGTCAAGGGTATAGAGAAGGCCGGTCTCAGGCCGGGCCCTGATGTGGGCATTGCCATGGACCCTGCGTCCAGTGAATTTTTCAAGGACGGCCGTTATAACCTGCGCACAGAAAACCGGACATGCTCTTCCGAAGAGATGGTGGACTACTACGAAAAGCTTGTCAACGCCTACCCGATCTGCTTGCTGGAGGACGGACTGGCCGAGGATGACTGGGACGGTTGGCAAATCCTCAACCAGCGTCTGGGCGGAGTGATCGAAGTGGTGGGAGACGATCTTTTTGTCACGAACGTGGAATACATAGCCAGGGGTATTCGCGAAAACTCTGCCAATTCCTCCCTTATCAAACTCAACCAGATCGGCACCCTGACTGAGACCATTCAAGCGGTAAGGATGTGTCAGCAGGCAGGATGGGGGGCATGTGTCTCACACCGTAGCGGGGAGACCGTGGACAGCTTTATCGCCGACATGACCGTGGCCCTGGATACCGGGCACCTCAAGACAGGGGCACCTGCCCGGGGTGAGCGGGTCGAGAAGTATAACCAGTTGATGCGCATCGAGGAAGACCTGGGCAGCGCTGCCCGGTATGCAGGCAAGGACGCTTTTGTACGGCCGGTGCGTTTCTGAGCTTTGCGAAAATAACGAAGAGGTAAGGATACCATGCCTGAAAAAAGACCTGCCTGCCTTATAATAATGGACGGCTGGGGCATTGCGCCGGCTGATGAAAGAAATGCCCTGGCAAAGGCCCATACGCCTAATCTTGATAGATATCTATCCGAGTTTCCCAATGCTGTTTTAAGGGCACATGGCCTTAATGTAGGACTGCCCGAAGGTAATCAGGGTAATTCGGAAGTCGGCCATCTTAACATCGGCGCCGGCAGAATAATAAAACAGATGCTTGTGCGTATTAACAGCGACATTGAGGATGGGAGCTTCTATGAGAATGAGGTCCTTAAAGGTGCTGTTGAACATTGCAGAAAAAACAGATCAAACCTCCACCTAATGGGCCTCATACAGGACCAGGGTGTCCATGCCGTCACCAGTCACTGCAACGCCCTGCTTATGCTTTGCAGCAGGATGGATTTTGATAATGTTTATGTCCATGTTTTTTCAGATGGACGCGATACTCCGCCCAGGTCCGCAGCAAAATATATTGAAGATCTGGAGGCCGGAATAAAGGAGGTAGGCAGGGGAAAGATCGGCAGCATTATCGGAAGATACTATGCCATGGACCGTGATACGAACTGGGACAGGGTCAAGATCGCATATGACGGCCTCACCAAACCGGAAGGCATAATCTGTAAGGACTGGAAAGAGGCCATTGAGAACGCTTATGCTGCCGAAGAGACCGATGAGTTTATCAAGCCGAGAATAATCAAAGGGTTTCCAGGAATTAAAGACGGCGACGCAGTGATCAACTTCAATTTCAGGCTCGACCGGGCAAGAGAGATCACCCATGCCTTTACTGATTCGGATTTCAAGGGATTTGAGAGACGTAAACTTGATATAAAATATGTAGGCTTTACAGATTACTATGATAACGGTCAGTTTGAGATAGCATTTCCTCCGGTGAGGCATAAGAATATCCTCGGAAAGGTCCTAAGCGATCACGGCCTTAAGCAACTGAGATGTGCCGAGACAGAGAAATACGCACACGTGACCTTCTTTTTTAACGACTCCGATGAGACCCCCTTTGAAGGTGAGGACAGGATAGTGGTACATTCTCCCAAGGTAGCAACCTACGATCTGCAACCGGAAATGAGTGCTTATGAGGTAAGAGATAAGCTCCTGGAGGCTATTGCCGCTGATAAGTATGATGTGATTATCTGCAATTTTGCCAATGGCGATATGGTGGGCCACACCGGTGTTTTTGATGCAGTCGTCAAGGCAGGGGAGACTGTGGATGAGTGCGTAGGTGCTGTTACTGATGCTGTTCTTGCAAAAGGGGGCGCGGTTATCATAACTGCCGACCACGGAAACGGTGAATGCATGTTGCTGGATGACGGTTCTCCCATGACGGCTCACACAACCAACCCGGTCCCTGTTATTGTCTGCGGTGTCGGTGACCTTGAGCTTATAAAGGATGGCAAGCTATGTGATCTCGCCCCTACTATGCTTAAGATACTGGGGATTGATCAACCTGTGGAGATGACCGGAAGGCCTTTGTTTTAAACCTAAGTTGAGCGATTAGCTGTTAGCCATTAGCGTTTAGCTTTATGAGGAGTAGAGGGTCCAGACCGCACAATTTGCTTTCCTGCTCCCGGATGTCCCTGAAGTAATTTCGTAAGCGTTCACAGGGCACCGCATCTGCTTTGTTGTCGGGCACTTGAAGTACAGGAAGTACGTCTGCGTACCCCTACGCCTCGCATATGCAGCACCCTGTAAACGCTTACAGTTCGGTAGGTTGTGGGTTCACAGGGCACCGCATCTGCTTTGTTGTCGGGCACTTGAAGTACAGGAAGTACGTCTGCGTATCCTCCGCCTCGCATCTGCAGTACCCTGTAAACGCTTA
>DFBQ01000221.1 GCA_002367355.1 Deltaproteobacteria bacterium UBA3076
GGAAAATCATCCAGACTTTCCTTATTGTGATCAGCAGGTGAAACGTAGGGAGCCCGCAGGACGACCGGAGTTTCACCTGCTGATGTAGTCCACAACCAATCCGCTGATTCCTATTCGTACCGCCGTTTCAATTCCGCTGCTTTTTTTGGTTATAACCAATATCAGCCTTCGACATATCGTAAATTCTGAGCGGATACGTATAACCAGGTTCGCTGACCAAAAGATCTCCTTTCACATCCGTTATAATGTAGGTTTCACGACCATCCGCACTGGTGTCGAACCATGCTGTATTTTCTTCCGTGAATTCCACATCTCTTGTTTTGAGCCGGCCCCTTTGTGGATTACGCACTGTCGTTTCCATCTGTTTTTCGTCCTTTCGCCGGCGTTGTTCTTTTTCCTTTAAGACTTTGCTGCAGCCGATAACTCTCCCACGTGCAATTGATGATGTGGGCCTTGTGGGTCAGGCGATCCAATAAAGCGGCTGTCATGACCGGATCGCCAAATACCTGAGTCCAATCGGCAAATCCCAGATTGGTGGTTATTATGACCGAACCTTTTTCATGCCGTTCTGCCAGGACTTGAAAAAGCAGTTCCGATCCCTCCCTGGAAAAGGGAACATAGCCAAGTTCGTCAATGATAATTACGTCATAGCGGCTATATCTCTGAAGCAGTCGCTGCAACTGTCTCTCTTCCCGGGCTTCGATCAGTTCATCGGCCAAACCACAGCAGGTTGCAAAACGGGCACTATAATTGTTTTTTACAGGCCTCTATCCCAAGGGCGGTGGCCATGTGAGTCTTGCCGGTCCCACTTCGCCCTGAGAAAACAATGTTTCTGCGTTCCCGGATATAGCTGCAGCCGGTAAGTTCGCGAAAAAGCCGAATGTCCAGATCCGGCACGGCATTCAAGTCAAATGTCTCAACAGGTTTCATCAAGGGAAATTTTGCCTCTCTGATCCTGCGATTCAACCTGTTTTCCGCTCTGGCCTGCAGTTCAGCCGAGGTCAATTCCAGAAGAAACTCATCGTAATCTGCACCTCCCTCTCCGGCCTGGCGCAGATGGGCTTCTATGCCGCGTGCCATGGTGGAAAGCTTCAGGGCCTTCATGTCTTCTTTCAACGCCAATAATGTTCCGTGCTTCATATCACACCTCCCAACTGCCCATAAACTGTTACATCGGGAGGCGGTAAGCTCGGCCAGTTCGAAAGTGGGACTATGCCGGCGCCGGTATCATTTGCGTAAATCAGGATGTGTCGAACCCCGTCACTGGTGCGGATATTGTTCTCCAGGGCCAGATCAACTGCGGCTTCCGCCTCGTCAGGCGAGTGTTCCCTGTAAAGCATGAGAACCGAAATGAAATCCTTGATCCCCTTGGTCTCACCCTGAGCTGTGGTAAAACTTTTCAGTAAAAGATTCAGGGAGCTGGGCCATATTTCCCGCCATTGACGAATGGGCCGGGCACTATTGAAAGACATGGGGCGCTGCTGAATAAGCTCAAGATAATGGTCCGGGTCGAGACTCCATTTGTTGTTCCCATACAACCGCTCGTGTGCGGCCAGCTTTTTACCGGCACAAAAGATTTCCACCTGATCCACCCTGAGCAGCGCCTTCATCTTGCAACCGGCATAGCGGTACGGTACGGAATATCGGTTCTTGTCCACTATAACCGTGGCGTACTTGTCGGCCCGGCCGTCATGCGTCTGCACGTTGCTGAAAACAGCATTAGGAAGAGAAAGAAGATGTTTTTGTTCCTCTTCATACAGTTCATTCACTTTCAGCTCGCGCCCGTCCATTTTATGGTTCCCGTAAATGAGGCACTGCCTGAGCACCTTCTCATTCAGCTCCGTCAGGCTTGCCGCCTCGGGAACCGGCACCATGTAATTGCGCCGGGCAAAACCGACCAGACCTTCAACTCCGCCTTTTTCATTGCCGCTTGCAGGATTACAGAAACGGGCATCAAAACTGTAATACGCCTTGAACTTGCTGTACGATTCCTGCTCAATGCGCTTCCTCCCGCGCATTACTTTCTGCACAGCAGTCGTCAGGTTGTCGTAGATCAACACAGGAAAAACGCCGCCAAAAAATTCAAACGCGTGGATATGGGCATCGAAGAAAGCCTGCTGCCGTTCACATGGATAGAACCGTACAAAGTGTTTCCCTGAATATTTTGACCGCATGCAGAAAAATTTTATACAAACTCTACTTCCACCTATAATCGCAGTGGCCGTTCCCCAGTCCACCTCCCCCTCATAACCCGCCTGCGGATCGCATGGGATAAAGGCATTGGAGATGCCCAGGCCGAGAGTAATCCCGGCCATATTGACATAACGGCGAACGGCAGACTCACCACCATCATAACCGGGTTCATCGACCTTGAAGGCGCTGCCTCTTTTAAAGTCTACGTATAAATCAAGTCGTTTTTTGTCAGGATCAAACTCTATATCTTTAATGTACCAAGGCTTATTGATTGACAGCGCTGCTTCAAATATCGTATTAATTACTATGATTCCTCCTCTGAAATG
>DFBQ01000206.1:0-783 GCA_002367355.1 Deltaproteobacteria bacterium UBA3076
TTTGGCGGCATAAATGCAAGTATATATATGGAGGTATAGCCCCTGTGATTTTTGGGGAGTTAGCGCTGTTGGGGATTCATGTCCCTTTTTTATAGCGGAATTTATTCACCTTGCCACAAATAAAACCAATCACAAAGCCAAGAGCTACCATCAGAGGCATAAAGATAATCTGGGACATATGAATTTTCCAAAAAAGTATTCGAAAGGTTACAGGCTGGGTATTTTGGATCAAAACAATCAATAATAAAGCAGCAAGCACTAAAATAACTATGATTTTGGGCTGCACAGGTTATCCCTCCCATCTGGAATTTAAAGGATATTTAACTTTTCTCCATGAAACTGAAGCGGGACTATGCGCCGGGTTCTCTATGTATTACTCATCCACACAGAGCTTTGACATAATTATTCTTGAAACAGAAAGGCGAGGTCCTCATCCAGAGCGTCCCATATTTTGTCTGGCTTTTTGTTTTTGTATTTTTTAAGTAACGTCACATAGAAATCCAAATCAAATTCTCTTTTCTGTTGTAGCACACTGACAATCAAAGGCGCCAATATTGCTCCAATGAGGTGCACAGCTTCGTGACGAGAAACCTTTTTCTTTCTCATAAAGTTGTAAAATTGATAAGCCTCGACAGGGTCCCTATTTTTCAGTTGATTTTCAACAATAAGGTGAATTGTAATATGAAGAAAGGGGGTTTGCCTCGGAATCAGGATCAAATTCGTGATCATATGTGAGATCAGCCATTTCGAACTGGTTGAAATATTCGGCATCCTTCATTTTGT
>DFBQ01000206.1:829-7079 GCA_002367355.1 Deltaproteobacteria bacterium UBA3076
GCTTGATATGAAGGATGCCAAATATTCATTTCTATGTTCCAGCATGATTTTCGCGACTCGTCTATCATCTTCAGACAAGATATCAAGATCGCCTGTTTTTGCATTTTCCCAGATGCTATGAAAATGCTACTGGGTCGACTTACGCATCTCACTGTACATCTCTTTTCTCATTGTTTGCTGACTCCTCCCAAAGTACAAGCTCACATTTTCCAAAAAAGCTGATCAGTTGGTCGTGCGGTCAATGGGATCCCTTGACCTATTCCTTTACGGATCCTTAGAATATCCTTCTGTAAATCTTATAGGTCTTTTTTCTAAAGTAAAGAGGTGAGGCTGGATATTTCATATAAGCCATTATTTGCTCTTGGGCCGCTATATATTGCGATCATCCAGCATATGACATACCATATATGGGGCCTATTTCCTTATATGAAATATCCAGAGGTGAGGGGAGGTAAACGGTTAATCTTTATCATAGACAAATCCAATAGCCCCGCTGTTTTGTATTGATAATTTCTATTTGATTTATTGATTGTCTTGATATAAAGATTGTCATGGACTTAACAAAGGAGTCCATGACGGCCCCTTAAGATGCTCCTGCCTGCATTCAGTGGATGAGGGAGAATCTTTTAGGTGCACGATTTGCGCTTAAAGGAAGCATTATGAAAATATTGGATAGTATAAAGAAAAAACTCGGACCTAGAAAAAAAGAGGCACTTGAAAAGGGCAAAGGCTTGATCATCTTAAACGAAGTGTCAGAGGCCATGCAGGTAGAAAAGATGCTAAAGAGCTTTGGTTATGGGGTGAGAGGCGTAGCACCTCCGCCTGAAATTCGGAGGGGTTGTGACCTGGCAGTAGAGTTTAACCTCGTTGATCAATTGGGCGTGGAAAGGCTCCTCAAAACGAGCGGACTTAATCCCTTAGACATAGTAGCCCTGGACAACTTATCTCAGAAGCCTTTGGATATAACCAAGGAAAAGGACTTTGGAAGTTATCTTATGGTGACCGCAGCTAATATGAAAATAACAGTGGATAAAGAAAAAGGGACCATCGTAAACATTTCAGGCGGAGGCTGTCCCGATGTTCCCTATTTGGCTGTAAGCCTGGTAGGAAACAGGATAACGGAGGTGAAAAATCCCGGCGAGAATGGCTACTCCCTTTGTGCCTATATGTTAGAAAAGGCATATCAAAAGGCCCTGAGCATGGTGAAGAGCGAGCAGACAAGGGAGTGTACCTGATTTTGTTTACTATCATGGGTACCCTGCCTTTTGATGAAATGGGACTGAAGGCAGGGAAGGCAACATTCGAAGGTGGAAGCCTTAAGGTAGAAGATTTTGAGCTTACGCCCAGCTTAGGCACCAGCGTCATGGTGGCATCGGCCTGCATTACCTGTGAAGCCCTTAACTTAGAACCACCCTACTTTGTTACCGCCGGAGATATTGGAGACGGGAAAAGGAGTAAAGAGCTTTATAGCTATATGGCCGCTAACCTGGGAACGCTGGATGTCACGGTTCTGGCCATGCATTATATCATGCCCGATATATCCGGAATGAGGAATATCCTTAATTCCCTTGGGAAAAGACGTGAAGGAATGACTTTAATTGCGGATGCTGGTGCCATGTATGCTGCTAAGGCGGCAGAACTTGCAGAGAAAATTGATATCTTTACCCCTGATGCAGGTGAAATGGCCTATTTGGCAGACCCTAAGGCCACACATCCTGCCTATGTGGAGCATCTTCTATTTAAGTTAGATGCGTCCGAAGTTCTCACCTTGATAAGGAAGGCTTATGAGAGCGGGAATATTCCAGAGATATTATTGGTGAAGGGTCCTGTAGATTACGTTGTAGAAAAGGGTGAAGTGGTTGAGACCATTGATGAACCTTCCATTTCTGCCATGGAAGCAATCGGAGGGACAGGGGACAGCCTGACCGGGATTCTGTCTGCCCTCATTCATGGGGGCTATGAGAAGATTGATGCCTGCATAAAGGCAGCCAGAATCAATCGCGTTGCAGGCAAATTGGCGCACCCTGACCCTGCCACATCGATTTCAAACATAATAGATAAAATTCCAGATGCATTAAAGGAGGTTGGATTATGCGCATAACAGCCGCAATAGCAGGAGGCATTTTTGGCTTATTGGGCGCTGCTGGACAGGCGTTCTTTCATGTGATACCCCCACCGGCCTACGGTATCTGTATCGCCTGCCATATGAGGGACCTGGTGAACTGGATTGCTGCTCATATATACCCGATATATGGCCTGAAAGCTGGGGGCGCCATAGTGATACCTGGTGGCCCGGTCTCCTATAACTTTCCCCTGCTCACCATTATAGGGATATTGATTGGGGCAGTTATTGCTGCCCGTGTCAATAAGGAGTTTAAGTGGAAAGTCATGAGGGTGTGGTGGCAGAAACCGTGGGCGGAGTTTTTTTTGGGGATGCTGGTTATGATATCAGCCCTGACCTTTGGTGGCTGTCCCATCAGGACAGCGCTTAAGGCTGCTTACCTGGATATAACCGCTTTTATAGGCCTTATAATGATCGCAGTAGGGGTTTTTGTGGGATGTCAGGTACTGAGAAAATTGACTTGAGGAGGTAACAATGGACTTATTATCACCAATTGCGAGTATCTTTCTGGGATTGATCATGGGATACCTTGGCCAGCGGGCAAGGATGTGCTTTATAGGAGGAATGAGAGATTACTATCTGGTGAGGGATACATACCTGCTCAAAGGGTTATTTTCTTTCATAGTGTGCGCCCTTGCAGGATTTATACTATTCCAATTTGTATCTCCTGCCATTAAAACTTTTCCCTGGTTTCTGGATGGCGGTGCGGTCTTTGCCAAAAAGTGGGCGGCTATGGGAGTGACAGCAAGCCCCAGTTTGATATTGCCTGTGCCCGGAGACCCTATAACATGGTCTCCAAAGGCCGGAGCACATATAATCCTCGCAGTATTAGGCGGATTTGGCCTTGGTTTTTTCTCCTGCATCGCTGGAGGCTGCCCCTTCAGGCAACACGTAATGGCCGCTGAAGGCAGCAAGAGTGCCATCGTATATCTTGTAGGATTTGCCTTGGGCGCAATAATCTTCCACAGGTTTGTCGCTCCATTCATTAAAGCGGTTTTGGTTTAGGAGGCAAGTAAAAATAAGTTGTACAGATTGTGCCGTAATTTTGTTTGTTTTCAAGGCGCGTTAAGGCGCGCATAACGAGTTATGTAAGCCTTGACGCAACACAGAAAAGAAGCAAAAGGACAAGCAAGATGTATAAGTTATTTTTACTTGACGACTTAGGAGGTAAAAATAATGGCCGATGTAACCTTAGATGTATGTGATGAGGTTTGTCCCTTGCCAGTGATGAAGACCAACGAGGCATTGGCGAAAATGAAATCCGGAGAGACCTTGGAGGTAATAGTCGATTACCCACCATCAAAGGAGAATGTAAGAAGGCTTGTCACTAGCAAAGGCCACGAAGTTCTCAACATTACCGAGGAAGGAGAGATAGTAAGATTGTTGGTCAAGAAGGCATAGCAAATTGGAAATATTGGCAAAATGGGAAGAGAAAGGAAAGCTCTCACTTCTGGCCAGAGGAGGTATCTATTATGTGGTTGTCCTTGACCGAAGGGAGGATATCCTGTTTCTGGCTAAAGGAGATCAATTAGCCCGTGCATTTAAGGAACAGGAAGATAGACGCCAACAAGGCACGGATGTGAGCTGCCCTACCTGCGATTTTATGCTCGCATCGGAAGCCGTTTACTCTATACAGAATTCGCGGGAGTTCATTCAGAACATCCCCAGAGATGAGGCAGAAAAGACATTCAAAGGACTTGGCTTAGTGAATCTCTGGAGAGAATTTAAAGAAAAAATTCCAAAGCGGCTATTCTACTAAAATCTTTTCCTTTGGCTCAGACACTACCTCACCTATGACGGTTGCGCTGGCCATCCCTCTTCTTTTTAATTCACTCAGCAATTCATTGGCTTTCTCTCTTGCCACAGAAATCAATAACCCGCCAGAGGTTTGGGCGTCAAAAAGGATGTCCTGCATGAACCCGTCCACAGAAGGGGCAAAATCCACGAATGCCTCACGAAACTCCCGGTTCTTGTAAGTTCCGGCCGGCACGAGCCCCATCTGGGCATACTCCATGGCCTCGGGGAAGTATGGGACCAGGCTGGCCTGCAACTTAATTCCTACATCGGTATCTACTACCATCTCGCACATGTGACCCAACAGACCAAAACCGGTGATATCGGTACATGCATGGACAGGATAATGTCCCATAACCTCAGCCGCATCCCGGTTAAGGGCAGCCATGAGACGGGTGATATTTTCAATGGTCTCCTTGGAGGCAATTCCACCTTTAATAGCGGTATTGATAATCCCGGTACCCAAGGCTTTGGTCAGGATCAACTGATCCCCTGGCTCCATGGCTTTTTTTGTAAGAACGCGATCTGGATGGATGAACCCGGTGACGGACAGACCGTATTTCAATTCGTTATCCTCTACACTGTGCCCTCCCACCAAAACGACATCTGCCTCTTTCATCTTGTCCAGACCCCCCTGCAGAATTTGCCGGAGGATAGATAAATCCATCTTTTTGAGAGGAAAGCACACCAGATTCATGGCCGTTTTGGGAACACCTCCCATGGCGTACACATCGCTCAGGGCATTGGCTGCGGCAATTTGCCCAAACCAGTATGGGTCATCCACGATGGGGGTGAAAAAATCCACCGTCTGGATGATGGCAATGTCATCGGTGATTTTATATACGCCTGCGTCGTCAGCCCGCTCCAATCCCACAATAAGATTAGGATCAGTGGGGTATTCCAAGCCGCATAGTGCCTTGTCCAGGTCCCCTGGAGGAATTTTTGAGGCTCACCCCGCCCCGGAAACCGTCTCCGTGAGGCGAAGCTTTTTCTGTTCGATCATTGAATATTCCTTATCTCTGATAGCAGTGAGATTGCAGAGCCTGTTCCGATCGCAAAGAATTAACACGATTCCGGGCATGGAGGGAAAAAATTCCATCCCTGAGGGCTTTAATTAAATCCGACCTTGTTCGTATCTTGCCGCCAATGCGGGTAGCAACGCCGCCCAGTTCTTCCAGCGTATGGGAGTCGCTGCCACCTACAAACGAGACAGGGTAGTTCTGATACAAAGACAAGGCCATCTGATTTTCATGTTTCTGATTCCTGCCGTTTATTCCTTCTACTATCCGACAATATCCTTCCCTGATCACATACTCCTTGGTAGGGCGCACCTTCCTGCAGGGGTGCGCTGCAATAGCCACTCCGTCTGCCTTATTTACCTCCATTAGAATCTCTTTTGCTGAAAGTCCCCTGGGAACTTCTTCAAAAGGACCAAAGATGAGAAAATCCCCTTCTGGAGTTGAATATTCCATTCCGAAAATAATGCAAAGACCGTCTCGTTGCAGTCCTTCCAGGCAAAAATTCCTTATGTCCATTGTGTCGTGATCAGTGATACAAACGCCGTCCAGCCCCCTGGACCTGGCGTGGGTCAATATGTCCTTCAGGTCTAAGCTGCTACACGGTGAAATCCGAGTATGTACATGAAGGTCGAAAAGCATAATATATATTCCTGGTAATTTAATAAAAAGTCAAATTGGTTTCACTCATGAATAAGACCTGATCCATAGATATTTTCTATTAGCATCATCTTCAAATATGATTTAGTATTGAAATACATAGGTTTTTGGATCGCGCCATAGTATATGTTCGGTGTATTATTTGCGGAATTATTCATTCAATGCCTTCTAAATGCATATTGATACTCCTCGACGGTCTCGGTGACCGGGCCTATGTAAACCTGGGCCACAAGACTCCGCTTCAGGCGGCTGAAACCCCCAACCTCGATAGACTGGCCAGGCTCGGCAGCAATGGTCTGTTCCATGGAAAAAGACAAGGCCTGGCGCTTCCCAGTGAAGAAGCGCATTTTGCCCTGCTCGGTTACAGGCAGGAGGAATTCCCCGGAAGAGGGATACTGGAAGCGCAGGGAGCCGGCATCCCGGTTTCCCCTAATGATGTGGCGGTATTAGCGCACTTTGTAAGTGTGACGGAAAAAAACTGTGTTCTTGTCCTCAAAAAGGATAGACCTGAGGCATCCAGAGAGGAAATAGACCAGCTTCTAAAAGCCCTTTCTACATTTGAGACCGATGGAATCGAGGTCTCTTTTGTTCAAACCCGCGATCTTGACGGCATTATTGTCATTAAAGGCGGCGCTTCTCCGCACGTAACGGACTCAGA
>DFBQ01000206.1:7147-8385 GCA_002367355.1 Deltaproteobacteria bacterium UBA3076
CCTGGCAGACTCAAGGCGGTTGATTCTTTCCGTCTCCGCTGGGGGCTCAGGGGATTGTCAATATCCTCAGGCCTGATTTACTGGGGACTGTGTAATTTTCTCGGCATGGAGGTCTTGAAGGCACATGACAGCATAGATCCCGGTAAAGACCTTGCCGACCGGATTGATCTTGCCCTGTCACACCTTCGTGGTTTCGATTTCGTCCATGTCCACACCAAGGCCCCGGATTCTGCTGCCCACACGAAAAATCCTTACCTCAAAAGGGCAGTAATCGAGTCTCTGGACAGAGGACTGGGAAGCGTCCTAAATACACTGCTTGACGATCCGGAATTATTACTGGTGATCACATCCGATCACTCCACCCCCAGTTCCGGTCCCCTGATTCATTCAGGCGAACCAGTGCCGATTACTGTGGTTGGAACCGGAGTCCGCAGGGATGGTATTGAACGTTTTGATGAAATTAACTGTGCTGGTGGAGCACTGGGGTTTGTTACAGGGGCTGATTTCATGCCCCTGGTACTCAATTTCCTGGACAGGACCAAACTGAGAGGCCTTATGGATACACCGGAAGATCAGCCCTATTGGCCCGGACTCAGAAAACCTTTCAGTTTGAAATGATGGATATATATAAGCTAAGTTGAGCGATTAGCCATTAGCCTTTAGCTTAACACCCCGTTTTTATACAAAGTTTTACCTAAAAGCTAACGGCTAACAGCTAATGACTGGCATCCGTNNGTAAACTACAAAATGGAGGATGCCGAATCATGTTAATACATTTCCAGAAAATGCATGATGATCATGGTTGAAACAGGTGTTGTTCACGGACGTTTTCAGATCCTGCATAATGATCACATGAAGTACCTGATGGCCGGGAAGTCAAAATGCAGGCACCTTATTGTCGGAATAACCAACCCGGACCCGACCCTGAGCCGTAAAGACGCTGCAGACCCGGCTAGGAGCTCATCCCATGCAAATCCTTTTANNATATTATGAAAGATATCAAATGGTTAAAACCACATTGCTGGAACAAGGACTTGGAATAACCGAGTTCTCAGTAGTCCCTTTCCCGATCAATTTCCCAGACCTCTACAAGTACTATGTCCCCTTTGATGCCCTGTTTTTCTTGACGATTTATGACAGTTGGGGCGAGAAAAAACTCAGAATGCTTCAATCTCAGGGCCTCAAGACTGAAGTTTTATGGCGAAGACCTATTGAAGAAAAAGGGTTGTCCTCAACTT
>DFBQ01000219.1 GCA_002367355.1 Deltaproteobacteria bacterium UBA3076
GACGTACTTCCTGTACTTCAAGTGCCCGACAACAAAGCAGATGCGGTGCCCTGTGAACGCTTACAAAACTTCCAAACTGATAATAACCCTCCTATATTGAAAATGTCCACGAACTAAAGTAAAAATACATAATATACTGAAAAATGATTGCCCGGCAGAATTCATTCCACAAATCATATCACAATCAAAAGGAGGAGGCATGTGTCGACTTAGCGCCATTACATCCAGTTCATATTTTTCTCCTATGGAAAATATCCTGGCGCTGGAGACCATGAAAGAAGGCCATGACGGCTCCGGCCTGGGCCTGGTCATGAAGGACCTGGGCGGACCATTTGAAGACCTCAAGAGTTATCCTGTTCTTTCCGGTACCTGCAGCAACAAAGGCCTTGAAATGCTGAACGACTACATGCAGAAAGCTGGCTTTCAGGTCAAATACAGTTGGGAGCCGAAGGTCAAGCGAGTCGCAGGTATGGAGATAGAGCCCCGTGACCACTATTTTGCCAAGGCATATCATTATCCAGCGCCCTATGAGCCAAAGGCCCGGGTTGAGTGGGAACGGCTCCTGCTTGAGACCAGGCTGGACCTGAGACGAATGGGAGAAAAAGATCATTCTCTCTTTGTATTCTCTTTTTACCCTGATTGCCTCACATTAAAGGAAGTGGGAGATCCATTGCAGTTAGCAGAATTCTTTGGTCTGGATAATTTGTCCCTGCAGGCCAAGGTGATCCTGGCCCAAGGCCGGCAAAACACAAACTATGCCATCTACCTCTATGCCTGTCATCCCTTCTTTATACAGGATTACTGCACCATGACTAATGGCGAAAATACGGCATTTGTACCTATCCAGGAGTACTTGACCAGCCGGGGATTTCCTGGCTATATGGGCTATAATAGCGACAGTGAGGTGTTCGCTCACATCCTGCATTTCACCCACAGGCAACTCAAATACCCCTTGACCTATTATAAAGATATCATCACCCCATTAAAGGACGAAGAGATCCGTGAGCGACCAGACGGCAAGGCCGTCAGCCTGCTCAAAAAGAGTCTTCGACCCCTGTGCATAGACGGTCCTAACATGGTCATCGGTTTTATACCTGATGGAACAATCTTTATGGTACAGGATTCCAAAAAGCTCAGGCCCGGGGTTGTTGGCGGGGCCAAGGGAAAATACGCCCTTATGAGCGAGATGTGTGGTCTTGACAGGGCAATTCCCCAACGTGACCGCTCTGCTGACATTTTTCCTTCAAAATATGACATGGCAATAGTGACACCCAATGCCCAGGAGGTCCAGGTATGGAACCAGCTTCACGGTTAGACCACAACGGACAACTGGCGCTGCAAGAATTCCCCTATGTTATTCAATGGAGGGAGGACCGTTGTACCCGCTGTGGTCGTTGTACCGCAGTATGTCCGCAACAGGCTATAGAGCCTGCTGTCTTTGCCCAGCGACTCGTGCATTCCGAATCCGGGACTCTGATGCCCAGCGCTGTACGAAAGGTGTCTCACGGAATCCGCCAGGTTACTGACATTGAACGCTACTGTACCGGTTGCGGGATGTGCAGTCTGGTATGCCCGAATACGGCAATTGTCCCGCATTACAATCCACATCATAAATTTCTGTTTCACAAGAACCTTGGAGGAACGCCGTATAAGCGCGGTGGAAGGCGCAATGATCCCAGCCCAAGCACGCTGGACAAGCTCAAGTTTACCCGCATCTCAATGTTGACAGACCCTGCACTGGATGCAGGCAGGCACGAGTTCCACATCCGGACCCTTTTAGGGCGCATCCTGCCACCGGAAAAGCTACCCCTCAAGCTGGTTGACAACCGACTGACAGTAGGAGATGGCACCTTTATCCCTCCTGTGAGGGAGATATTCCCCATCCGAATAGGGAGCATGTCCATAGGCGCCCTTTCTCCGACCATGTGGGAAGGCCTCGCCATGGGCATCACTTATCTTAATGAAGTGGAGGGGATGCCGGTGGTTATGTGCTCCGGGGAAGGTGGCATGCCGCCCAGGCTTCTGCGCTCTCGTTTTCTGAAGTATTTTATCCCTCAGATCGCATCCGGTTATTTTGGATGGGATGAGATCATACACGCCCTGCCGGATATGATTGAGGACCCGTGTGCCATTGAGATCAAGTACGGCCAGGGTGCAAAGCCGGGGGACGGCGGTCTGTTGATGTCCTACAAGGTACTGAAACTCATTGCCGGGATACGCGGTGTCCCGATGCACATCGACCTCGCCTCTCCTCCCACACACCAGACCCAATACTCCATTGAGGAGGCAGTGGCCAAGATGATCCAGTCCATGTCCATGGCCTGGGGTTTTCGTGTCCCTGTCTATCCCAAGATCTCCGGCACCAAGACTGCCCAGGCGGTCCTTAATAACCTGGCCAGAAACCCTTATGCCGCCGCCATGTGCATTGATGGTGAAGACGGCGGGACAGGAGCGGCCTATAACGTCTCTATGGACAAAATGGGGCATCCGATTGCTTCCAACATCCGGGACTGCTACATGGATCTGGTCAAACAGGGGAAACAGAACGAGCTTCCTCTCATTGCTGCCGGCGGAATGGGCAAGACAGGGAACCTGGCGGCAAATGCCGCTGCCATGATCATGCTGGGGGCAAGCGCTGTGGATATAGGGAAATATATCCTGCAGACCGCAGCCGGATGCCTGGGAGATGAGTACAACCGGTGTAACCTGTGTAACACCGGCAAATGCCCCCGCGGCATTACCACGCAAAACCCCAAGCTCTACCGCCGGCTGGACCCTGACAAGGTGGCTGAGCGGGTAGTGGAGGTCTTCAAGAGCACTGAGACAGAACTGAAAAAGATATTTGCCCCTATGGGCCGGAGTACGCAGTTGCCAATCGGCATGTCGGACGGCCTCAGTGTGGGCGACAAGGCCATAGCTGAGAGGTTAGAGATTGATTATGCATGCTAAAGAGCCACTTGCAAAACTCATCTTTTGCCCGATGGCTGCGTTGCTCGTCGGTGAAAAATGCTCATGTACACCCAGTACACTGCGCTTTTTCGCCTCCTCGCGCCTTGCCCTCGAACAAAATCTTGAGTTTTGCAAGCGGCTCTTGCGAAAAATTCCTCGTTTCCGAATCAGAAACTGAAGAAAGATAACCCTGAACGGTGAACCCTGAACCTCAGAACGTCTAAAACATTTATAACTAATAATTATGACATCGGAAATACTGACAATTAACAGCAATCCCAGCGGCCGGCGTGTCTCCTCCAAGGCCCTGGAAGAGCAGATACAGCAGGCTGTCACTGATGGAGTCCGGCAACTGATTATCCAGGCCCAGGGACAACATGGTATTGGCGGCCGAATCTGGCCCAGGAATGAGAAGGTCTCCATAACTGTTCGTGGGCCGATAGGCCAACGCCTGGGCGGCATGGGCATGTCCGAAACGGAGATTGTGGTTGAAGGCAGTGGCTCGGACGATGTGGGCTGGCTCAATTGTGGTGCCAAGATCACAGTGCTTGGTGATGTGACTAATGGGGCGCATAATGCCGGTGCCCAGGGAATCCTGTATGTGCAGGGGGGTGGTGGTGCCCGTTGTGATACAATGACCAAACGGAATCCCCGCTTTGAACCGCTCCAGTCCTGGTATTTCAGGGATGTAGGCGATTCCTTTGCCGAGTTCAAGGCAGGGGGTATTGCAGTGGTCTGCGGCGTTAATCCCCGAAACCCTGAAAACGTCCTGGGCTACCGGCCCTGTGTGGGCATGGTGGGTGGCACCATCTACTTCCGAGGCCCCATTAAGGGATACAGCGCCAAGGATGTCAGACTTGTGGATCTGACCTCGAAAGACTGGGAATGGCTTACTGAAAACATAAAGCCCTATCTGAAGGCAATAGATCGGACTGAATACCACGATCTTTTGACCCAGGACCCATCGCATTGGAAAAAATTCATCGCCTATACCCCTGCAGAACGTAAAGCACGACTGGGACTGAAGATGCCCCTCAGCGAATTTCGCACCCAGGTCTGGGAAAAGGATGTGGGCCAGGGAGGTATCTTTGGGGAATATCTGGAACACCCACAGACGATTCTTCCCTATATCACAACCAGCGCAGACCGCCGGCTCAAACCGGTCTGGAACAACGGGAAATATCTCCCTCCATGCGTAGCCGCATGTCCTTCGGGGATACCCTCACATAAACGCGCGGCCCTTATCCGGGAAGGTCGTCTGAAAGAGGCCCTTTCCCTTGTCCTGAAATACAGCCCGTTTCCTGCAACAGTCTGCGGCCAGCTTTGTCCGAATCTCTGTATGCAGGCCTGTACCCGTGCACAATTTGACAGACCTGTGGACATTGCCGCTATGAGCCGCCTGAGCCTGGATGTCCCTGCCCCAAAACCTGCCCCTCCGACTGGGCGTAAAGTGGGTATAATCGGCGGCGGGCCTGGTGGCATGTCAGCTGCCTGGCAACTGGCCCTCAAGGGGCATGAAGTAGATCTATACGAGACGGCCGAAAGACTTGGAGGCAAAGTAGAGCTCTGTATCCCCAGAGAGCGCCTGTCCCATGAGGTGCTGGAAAAGGAGATATCCCGCTTTACAGAGATCGGAATCCATGTGCATCTTGGGCAGCGGATTGACCTTAAGGCATTTCGGAAGATCTACGAGGAACATGAACTCGTCATCATTGCCTGTGGTGCGCACCAGCCCCGCACTATCCCCTTCCCCGGAAACGAAGATGTCATAGCCGGCATCGAATTCTTAAGGGCTATTAACCTGGGTAAAAGGCCGGATCTAAAGGGCCAAAAGATCGTCATCATTGGTGCAGGAAATGTGGGTATGGACATCGCCTGCGAGGCTTACAACTGTGGAGCGGCCTCGGTTACGGCAGTGGACATCCAGCCTCCTGCCAGCTTCGGTAAGGAACAGGAGGCGGCAGAGGCCAAGGGGGCCCGGATCCTCTATCCCAAAATAACAGAACGTTACGACAAGGCAGAACGGACGATCTATTTCAAGGACGACACATCCCTGGAGGCCGATACGGTCATCATCTCTATTGGAGAGGTCCCTATTCTGGATTTCCTCCCTCGGGAGATCCACACCGAGCGAGGCTTCATCGTGGTGAACGAGCTGGGTCAGACCTCGGATGTAAAGGTCTTTGCCGTTGGTGATGTCACACGGCCCGGGCTTATAACTCATGCCATTGGTGCAGGACGCCGGGCAGCAGAGACAATCCATGCTATAATGATGCATACAGTTTATGAGCCCGAAAAGCGGCTCGCTATTCCCTATGACCGGATTAAGCTCGTCTATTATGAGGTCTCCCGTGGCGAGGAATTTATTCCAGAACAGGAGGCAGACCTTTGTGTCTCCTGCGGGGCCTGCAGGGATTGCCACATGTGCGAAAACACATGTTATCATGGGGCAATCAAGAGGACAGAGGGGCCAAAAGGGGAATTTGAATATACGGTTATCGAAGATAAGTGCATAGGATGCGGCTTCTGTGCAGCCGTTTGTCCCTGTGGGGTGTGGGAGATGGAGGAAAATATCTGATTCCGCTGAAAAAGCCCCATCTGCGGCGTTGCATAAGAGCTGAAAGGGGGCGCATTCACATGTTGGGGGATCTAGAATTTAGTAATGAACATCGAACGTCCAACATCGAATGTTGAATGGGAAAAGATGAAGAAACAGAAATAGCTGTTGAAGGTTCGGTATTGGGTGTTTGTTTTTTTATTCGATGTTGGACGTTCGATGTTGGATGTTCGATGTTCATCTTTTAAAACACCACGTTGGGCTGGCTATGACAGCTTTTTGAGCGGAATCACTGGGGTAAAATGAATAAATGATTGCGATCATTGATTACAAAGCCGGAAACCTGAAGAGTGTAGAGCGTGCCCTTAAGAAGTTGGGATTTCCCTGTTGCATAACTCATAATAATGAAGAAATACTCGGCTCCGAAAGGATCATCTTTCCAGGAGTGGGGGCAGCCGGGCAGGCAATCGCTGACCTGAGACATCTTGGCCTGGATGAAGTCTTAAGGCAGGCCCTTGAGACCGGCAAACCGATCCTGGGAATATGTCTGGGTGCGCAGATCATACTGGATAAAAGCGAAGAGAACAGTGCGCAGTGTTTAGGACTGATCAGCGGAGATGTTAAGCTGTTTCCCTCTCCTCTTTTTTCCGAAGAAAATGAACGTCTTAAAATACCACATATGGGATGGAACAGCGTTCATTTAGTCAAGAGGCATCCAGTGCTGGAAGGGATTAAGCCGGCTGATGAATTCTATTTTGTCCATTCCTATTATCCAATGCCTGCTTCAGATAAATACATCATCGGGACTACTGATTACGGAATAGAGTTTCCGTCAATTATTGGCTATAAGAACCTGATAGCTATGCAGTTTCATCCTGAAAAGAGCGGGACCCCTGGCCTGAAAATCCTAAAGAACTTCTGTACATGGAACGGTCATTATGCTGAGTAAAAGGATCATACCCTGTCTTGATGTGAGAGACGGGAAGACAACAAAAGGTATCAAGTTTAAAAAGAATGTGGATATCGGCGACCCAGTGGAAATGGCCAGGTTCTATTATGAAGAGGGTGCGGATGAGATTGTTTTTTATGATATAACTGCTTCCAGTGAGCGGCGGGATATTATGATAGATGTTGTTCGCCGTGTGGCTGAGGAAATTTTTATACCCTTTTCTGTGGGCGGAGGAATCAGGACCATTGAGGATATGCGCGCCGTGCTTCTGGCCGGGGCGGAAAAGGTGAGTCTCAACACAGCAGCAGTAAAGGACCCTGAGATCATTTCAGCGGGGGCCGGGGCCTTTGGGAGCCAGTGCATTGTGCTTGGGATGGACGTTAAAAAGGTCGAACCTTCTGAAAAAACTCCATCGGGTTATGAAATCGTTATCCACGGCGGCAGGACGTATACAGGCATTGACGCCCTTGCCTGGGCAAAGAAGGCAGAGGACTTAGGGGCAGGCGAGATATGCCTGAATTCCATTGATGCGGACGGTACGAAGCAGGGTTATGAAATCGCGCTGACCTCGCTTATTTCCGAAAATGTGAATATTCCGGTAATTGCCTCTGGTGGCGCTGGAAACATAAATCACATGCATGATGTGCTGAAGTATGCCAAGGCAGATGCCGCACTCATAGCATCTATTGTCCACTATGGGACCTATACCATCAAACAGATCAAGGATGAACTGCACTCCCGCGGCATAAAAGTCCGCAATACCTGGTAGACATGAAAGCCTTATTGGCCTTGGCAGATGGAACGGTATTCATGGGTCGTTCCTTTACCGGCCGTTGTGAGACGGCAGGTGAGGTGGTTTTCAACACCAGCATGTCCGGTTACCAGGAGATACTGACTGATCCCTCCTATTGCGGCCAGATGGTAACCATGACCTATCCCCTGATCGGCAACTACGGCATCAATAACGAAGATGTCGAATCCGACAGGATCCATGTAAAGGCCCTGCTGGTAAAAGAATACCAGGAATATCCCAGCAACTGGAGGTCTCAGGGGAGCCTTGCTGATTATCTGAAGGCAAGTGACATACCGGGAATTGAGGGGATCGACACCCGTGCCCTGACCAGACACATCAGACTTCAGGGTGCTATGAAGGCTGCCCTTTCAACAGAGGACCTGGACCCGGATTCCTTGGCTGAAAAGGCAAGACAATCCCCGGATATGGCCGGCAGCGACCTTGTCAAAGAGGTGACCTGCAAGGAACCCATGTTGTGGCAAGACGGGCGCCTGGTTAATCCGGGCATGGATCTTGATCAATTCCAGTGGCCCGACAGGCCTGGCTCGTGGCGTGTAGTGGCCATGGATTTCGGAGTGAAACTGAATATACTTCGATCCCTGGAAGAGAGGGGATGCACAATCCTTCTGGTACCTGCAGATGTGGAAAGCAGGACCATAGACAGGCTTGAGCCTGACGGGCTCTTCCTGAGCAACGGACCGGGAGACCCTGCTGCCGTTACCTACGCAGTGGAGACCATCAGGGATCAAATAGGCAAACGGCCGATATTCGGCATCTGTCTTGGTCATCAGTTGATTGGATTGGCCCTTGGAGGCAAAACCTTCAAACTCAAATTCGGACACCGCGGGGCCAATCAACCGGTTAAGGATCTGACAACCGGCAAGGTGGAAATCACCTCCCAGAACCATGGCTTCTGTGTGGACATGGAATCCCTGAAAGATCTTGCAATTGAGCTCAGCCATATCAATTTAAATGACATGACCGTAGAAGGGCTCATCCACAAGAAAATCCCTCTCTTCTCAGTTCAGTACCATCCCGAGGCATCTCCCGGCCCCCACGACGCAACCTACCTATTTGACAGATTTGTTGAGATGATGAAAGGGCGTTAGGATTGCGAGTTGGCGGTTACGAGTTATGGAAATCCACGTTTTGCACAGGTGTTCCCGTGTGTTCTCCTCTTAAGTGTTTTCGGGATTGACGGACATTTCCTCCTCAATTTCTTTCTCGATAATATCAATAAGTTCAAGGCTATTTATCGATTTGGAGGGTTGTACATTGTCCTCCTGGCCAAGATGGATATGACAAGGAAATCCAGGCAAACCGGGAAAGTGTTCGGCATTATCCCCTCGCTTTATCAATTGTTTTTGCTCTTTGTCCATCCATTGATATCTATATGCTTTTGGAAAACATTCCTCATCTTCACACACAAAATATTCTGAAATTTCCAGAAAATCACTATTTGCCAGAATAAGCCGTGCCCTAAAATAACCCCGGTCGGAAAGAACGATTCTCTCATCAATAATTTCAACTGATTGGATGGAACTGCTGACCGCAAGCTTGACCTTGAGGTTCATCAAATACGTTTCAGCATTCATCAAGCGCTTTCTTCCTGCAGAAGTCTAATTCTCTGGAAAAGCGCCGTCCGCATGTCAAGAAAAGATATCCATTCGATATTATCCGCGGAATCATCCGCCAAACCGGCATGAAATTTTTCAGAGAACTCCCCGGAATCCATATCGTATTTTGCTTCTATTTTTGCTATTCTGGTTTCAATTTCTGCCAGTTCGCGTTTTAATTTGGCAAGCTCAAGCTCCACTAATTTGTTGAGAGCCTTTCCGACAAGATCACTCTTATATCCTTTCTCCAAAAGGGCCTCAAGGATATGTAATTTACTCAAGCTGGCAGTGTCACTCTGCATGGCATCTTCCTCCTGTTAATACTAGACAGCTACAACGGTTTTACAGCAAGGATACAATGACAGTAAAGAAAAAAGAGAAAAGGCTTTATCGGCCAATAGTTAAGGTGATATCTCAACTTGCTTCTCCTCATCCCATTTTATAGCCCATCTAAACCAGCGTATTTTAGCAATGGCACTCGGAAGATAGCCTTTCCATAGGGAAGTAGATATCGTAACAGCTCCCCCTGCCAAAGCAGATAGGCTGCCGAGGTCTGGGAAAACTGGGCTACCAACATAAAGCGGGACAGTTTCCATAGCTCAATCATTTAGAAGTTTTAAAAGATTACAAACAACGCTCAAGAAAACTAAAGACAAAGCACGCTAAAAATGCTTTACTACTCTTCCACCAAACTCACTATTCAAAATAGTGGCGGAAGAGGAAATTTTAGAAATGGGAGAGCGTTGTCGTAAAATATTTTCAGTATTATCATTTTCGGTTAAATATTCTGTAAGAAAAATAAGCAAACTTGCCGAGATTCCTAAAAGTAGCGTCCATAGGCATGTAAAAGCTATTGAAAGAAGAAATCTTTATCCTGAATCTTTTTTTTGGGAAATCTCTGAAGGCCAACAATTTCTGAGCAGACTTATTTTTGCCACAGTATTCGTGTTTGGCATAATGTGCGGAGTGGGAGCTGACAGGATTTCTTTTTTCTTTAAGTTGCTTCGTTTGACCATGCATGTTGGTGTCTCGCCGACATCAGTTAGAAATTTACGAACTCGAATGGAAGAAATAATTATAGAATATCAAAAGGTTCAAGAAAAGCATTGCAAATCAAAAAAGCCGATAAAAGTTGCTGTGGGTGCTGACGAAACCTTTTTTAACGACATGATATTGGTATTTATGGATTTAGCTTCCGGATATATATTTTTTGAAGAAGAGGCGCAGAATAGGAGCTATGAAACATGGATGGAAAAAGTACAAAAAACCATCAATGAACTGGGAATAAGCATCAAATATGTAGTCAGTGATCGTGCCAAGGCATTGATTAAACTCGCCTTGAAAGGAATTGGGTGCCAAAGTATTCCGGACCTGTTTCATGCAAGCAACGAAATTGTAAAACTCTTAGGCTTAAGTCTCAACAGAAAGCATGCTGCGGTACAAAATAAGATTGCTAAAGCAACAACAACTCTATCATTGCTCATAGAACTATCTAAAGGGGTCAACGAAATTGAAAAACAGCAGCTCATTGTAAATAATCTGAATAATGAACAACAAATTATTGAATCTGCTATAAGCAGATATAAAGAAGTACTTCACAAGTTATCAAAAATCGTACATCCTTTTGATATTACTGATACATCTAAGCAAACATCGAATCAAGTCCAAATCCTTCTGATGGAACTTCCGGAAGTTATTAAAATAATACTCAATGAATGCGGTATTATTGATAAAAAAGACCGCCTGAGCAAATTTGCCAAGCAAATTGCAGACATAGCATCATTGATTGATGCCTGGTGGTTATGGGTGATGGAAAGCCTTGATGATTATGAAATTGATGACGAATGCAAAAAATGGTTGCTTGAGTTCCTCCTGCCAGTCATCTATTGGCAAAATCAGGTAACAAAGACCAAGAACCCTAAATTAAAAAAGAGCTATCAAGTCGCATTTGAACAGGCTCTAGCTAAGTTGGAACAGCATTCCCTTACCCCAATATTCATTACTCAGCAACAATGGCTATCATGG
>DFBQ01000193.1:0-1270 GCA_002367355.1 Deltaproteobacteria bacterium UBA3076
C
This sequence comes from Deltaproteobacteria bacterium UBA3076, assembly GCA_002367355.1. Classification (GTDB taxonomy): domain Bacteria; phylum Desulfobacterota; class Dissulfuribacteria; order Dissulfuribacterales; family UBA3076; genus UBA3076. The sequence continues at coordinate 2 of DFBQ01000193.1, forward strand.
GGCAGGACTCGAGAAGAATTGATAGGGACCCCATTTGCTGATTATTTCACAGATCCGAAAATGGCCTATAAAGGGGCAATGTTGGTCTTTGAGACAGAGGAGGTTCGGGATTACGAACTGGTCATGGAGGCCAAAGGTGGAACAGAGACCACTGTTGCCTATAATGCCTCGCTCTATAGAAATCAGGCAGGACAGGTAATGGGTGTCTTTGCCGCTGCCCGTGATATCACTAGCTTGAAACGTTCTGAGGCGGAAGTGCGACGGGAAAGAGATAGAGTGAAAGAAAGTATGCTGAAAAAAATCAGCTTGTTAAACGAGAGGGCAAAACTAATAGCACAATTGGGAGAAGCAAATATCCAACTTAGAGAACTTGACAGGCTTAAATCAGCATTCTTGGCGAACATATCTCATGAGCTCAGGACACCAATGAATTCCATTGTCGGATACTCGGATTTACTATTAGACGGAGTTGACGGACCAATCAATGAAGAACAGAAAAAAAGTCTGGGCAAAATCACCGATAATACAAAACACCTTTTACAATTGATAAACAATCTTCTCGATCTTTCCAAGATAGAATCAGGGAAAATTGAGATAGAAGCAGTTCATTTCAATCTCAAAGGACTTATTGATTCAGTAGTTCCCTTTTTTAAGGGAATGATAACCAAGAAGGGGCTAACCCTTGATATTGATATTGAAGAGAATCTGCCTTTAGTCTATGGCGATGAGGATAAGATCAAGCATGTTTTAATAAACCTGTTAAACAATGCGATCAAATTTACCCATGAGGGAGGCATAACCATTAGTGCCAAGATATCCGATCATGGTATTCAACATGGCGAGTCGCCTATATTTGCAGAGGTCTGTGTAGAGGATACAGGCATCGGGATTAAAGAGGAGGATCTTGATAAAATTTTTAAAAAATTTATGCAGGCTGACATATCTGCTTCGCGCCGGTATGAAGGGACCGGCCTTGGGCTCAGTATCGCGAGAGGTCTGATCGCTTTGCATAATGGAATGATCTGGGTTACGAGTGAATATGGCAAAGGAAGTCAATTCTATTTTACCATTCCGCTAAGAAAAGAGATGATAGAGAAACCGGATAAGCCGGTCGTGGAATTAGGAATTGCAATTCCCCACATAGGATAAATCTGGTGCCGAAGGGGGGAGTCGAACCCCCACGGGTTTTGCCCACCACCCCCTCAAGATGGCGTGTCTACCTATTCCACCACTTCGGCAAAAGACTATTTGTAAGCGTTCACAGGGCAC
>DFBQ01000193.1:1312-8344 GCA_002367355.1 Deltaproteobacteria bacterium UBA3076
TGCAGCACCCTGTAAACGCTTACAGTTCGGTAGGTTACGGTTACGACTACTATTTAGTGCCCTCATCGGGTTGAGTTGTTGATGGTACAATATTTTCAGGCTGATTTCCCTTCGGTCGGCTATCATCAGCCAAGGCATCTGTCTTTTTATCTGAGCCTTGCACAGGTTTCTCAACGCCGGTTACTGGTACAGGAGCAGTTTCAGCAGTCTCAGGGATTACGGTCTCAGTAGTCTCAACTGGCTCAGTAGTGATGGGACTGGTAGTTACCTCCGCGTCCTGCATTATCGAATCCTCAACCCTGTGAGCTGACAAATAGGTAAGAACAAGAGCCAAAACCATAAAGAGCACTGCCAGTCCGGAAGTGATCTTGTGCAGAAAAGAGGCTGGTCCCGCGCTGCCAAAAATGGTATCACTGGACCCGAATACAGCACCTATCTCAGCACCTTTGCCTTGCTGGAGCAAGACAGTAAGAACCAAGAGGACACATACAATAACGTAGACTACTATTAATATAGGGTACAAAACATGTCCTTTAAGTTGCTCACTTAATTAACCGATCCGGCAACTGGCAATCTGCGCAAAACTCCCGGGTTTGAGAGATGCGCCGCCGACAAGAGCTCCGTCTATATCAGGGAGCGCCATTAATTCATTAACATTTTTCGGTTTAACCGAGCCACCATACAATATTCGAATTTGCCCTGCAATACCGGAATCGAAACGATCGGTAAGCCATGACCGGATATTGGTGTGGGCATCCTGTGCCTGATCCGGGGTAGCTGTTTTACCTGTACCGATTGCCCATACAGGTTCATAGGCAACTACTACTTTGCCTGCCTCATCGCTACCCACCTCTGAAAAGCCTGCTGATAACTGTTTTTCAAGTATCTCATGCGTAAGCCCGGTTTCTCTTTCCTCCAATTTTTCTCCGATGCATAGGATTGGAAGCAAATCATTTTCCAGGGCAGACTTGACCTTTAAGGCAATAAGGCTATTTTCTTCTCCGAAAATGTGCCTGCGCTCTGAATGCCCGAGGATTACCCACTTAACTCCGAATTCCTTGAGCATGATAGATGATATTTCACCAGTGAACCCACCCTCTTGCTCAAAGTACATATTCTGAGCCGCAAGGGACACAAGTTCACTTTCCTTAATGATTTCACCGGCTGCTGGAAGGGCAGTAAACGGAGGTGCAATCACTATCTCTCTTTCCGTCAGGTTATTCACCAGGGGCAAAAAAATCTTAAGGAAGTCACGGGCCTCGGCCACGGTTTTGTACATCTTCCAGTTAGCTGCTAAAACAGGTCTTCTCTTTGAAGAATTCATTTTTTACTACACTCCTCAAGTGCCGTTATGCCCGGCAGTTTTTTTCCTTCCAAAAGGTTGAGAAACGCCCCACCACCTGTGGACATGTAAGATATGTTTTCTACTTCACCGGCCCTGTGGATGGCCAGATCAGTATCTCCTCCGCCTACAATGCTGAGGGCATGACTGCTGCCGACTGCATGCGCCAGGGCCATTGTACCCCGGCTGAAGGGATCGAGCTCAAAGGCCCCCATTGGGCCATTCCATACTATGGTTTTGGCATTGTAAAGGGCTTCACTGAAAAGGCCTGCCGTTGCAGGTCCTATGTCCAATGCCATCCAATCATCAGGAATTTCCTGGGTTGGGACGATCCTGGTCTTGGCGTTTGTGTCAAGATCCTGTGCTATGACGCAGTCAACAGGAAGGTAGAATTTAATGCCTTTATCTTTTGCCTGATCAATTAAGGCCCTGGCCGTGCCTGCCAGCTCTTTTTCAGTAAGGGATTTTCCTATATCAATGCCTTGCGCCGTCAGGAACGTATTGGCCATGGCCCCGCCGATTATCAGCTTATCCACCCGATTCAGTATGTTTTTAATGGCCTCCAGCTTGCCGGATATCTTGGCCCCACCCAGAATGGCCACCAGAGGCCTGGCAGGTTCTTCCATGGCCTTTTTGAAGTATAAAAGTTCCTGCTTTATAAGAAAACCGGCTCCACACTCCTTAATCAGGCCGGGTACTCCGGTCACTGAGGCATGGACCCGGTGTGATACTGCAAAGGCATCATTTATATATATATCGGCCATTTTGGCCAGGGCTTCTACAAAGCCAGGGTCGTTTTTTGTTTCTCCTTGATGATACCTGAGGTTTTCAAGTAGCAGCACTTCTCCGTCTGACATGGAGTTGACCTGGTTCTCCACTTCATCTCCAATGCAGTCCGGGGCCAGAGATACCTCTTGGCCTATAAGCTCTCCAAGATGCTTGGCCACTGGTCTCAGGCTAAATTTTTCTATCCTCTGTCCCTTCGGGCGGCCAAGATGCGAGCAGAGTATCAGTCGTGCTCCAGCCTTTATGGCGTGACGTATGCTTGGCAGGGCCGCCCTGATACGGTTGTCGTCTGTGATATTGCCGGAATCGTCCAGGGGGATATTGAAATCCGTCCTCATCAGGACCCTTTGGCCTTTCAGATGGATTTGGTCTATGTATTTGATCATGACCGTATCTCCCCTTGCAAATTCCTAACTCCGACCTTAACTTTTGTAATTTTTAGACAAGAGACATCTCTTCCTCTATCTGAGTGGCATGCTTACCCATATATNNTTAGAAATAACACTCAATGGGTGAGTTTGTAATAGTAAAACATCCTGTAATCATTAAACTAACCGCTAACCGCTAAAGGCTAATCGCTCAATTCAGGTCAAACAAGAGACATCTCTTCCTCTATCTGAGTGGCATGCTTACCCATATATATCGAGCCGTTTCTGCCGTCAATACTCAGGAATTCGCCGGAACGAATAATGCGGTCGTGTAATCGCGCAAAACCCAGATTTTCAAAGACCTGCAGTTGCTTGCAGCCCACAATGCAGTTTTTGTCCAGACGAAATGCAATAATGGCTGCATGAGATGTCTGCCCTCCCTTTGCTGTAAGCAGGCCGTCTGCTAAAGTAATTTCCTTGATATCGTCCGGAACCGTGTCTGACCGGATCAGGATCAACGGGGTTCCGGGCTCCTTCTCGCGGAAGGTTTTAATCTCAGAGAGGGTGAACACAGCCTTCCCTGCCACGGCCCCTCCGCTTACCCCAATGCCTCTGCCAAGGTAGCTGGCCTCCAAATCTGCTGAGTGTACAAAAACCTGAAGGATGTATCGCCTCTTGGTGGTCATGTTCCGGCTCTGGAGTATGAAGAGCCTGTTGCTCTCCGGGCCTTCAAAGGTAAATTCTATCTCCTGTGGATCCCATCTTTTTTCGTAGATGAGCTCTCTGGTCATGGACAACAAGGTATTGTAAATCTCAGGGAAATTTTTCTCCAGAGTCATTTCGGAATCAAGCCCCATGGCCTTTTCCTGCTTTATTGAAATCGGATATGTGGAGACCAGGCCGCTTACGATGTCATCTCCCTGATTGCCTGTAGTGAAGTCGCCCCACAGGCTGATACTGTCTATATGGTCAGTATGGATTGGCGTGAAGGCCACGCCGCTCCCGGATGTCTCAGCAAGATTTCCATAGGCCATGGCCTGTAGTATCACAGCCGTGCCCCAGTAATCGGACATCTCCATTATTTCCCTGTAGTTCTTTGCTTTTTCAGACTCCCATGACGTAAGAATCAGTCGTATGGCCACAAGGAGTTGCTCAAAAGGTTCTACCTCCAGCTCCAAACCATGGTCCAGCGTGGCTTGACGGTAAGCCAGGGCCAACTCTTTCATCTGGTCTCCGGTAAATTCCCTTTTCTGCTTTACTCCATACCTGCGCTTGTGATTATTCATGAGCTCGGTGAACATCTCACGGTCCAGATCAAAGGCCATGGCCCATGATTGGACAAACCTGCGGTAGTTGTCCCAGGCAAACCAGGCATTACTGGTTTTTTTAGCCAGGCCTTCTATGATTTCAAGATTACTGCCCACATTAATGATTGTTGACATCATCCCCGGCATGGAAATGGCCGCTCCGCTCCTTACCGATAGGAGCAAGGGATTTGACTGGTCGCCAAACCTGCGCCCGGTTTGATGCTCTAACTCCCCAATGGCTTTCTGAAGCTGTGATCTGAATTCTCTGTATACACTGAGGAGTTTTCGGATAATCGGGTAACACCTGAACACCTCGGTTGTGACTATTACTCCTGGTGGAACCGGTACTCCCTCCTGTGCCAGGAGCACCAGGTTAAAGCCTTTATTGCCGAGGTGTATAAGGTTTTTTGTCTGTTCTTTCGGGCTGTGTATAGTACACAAAATCTGATTCGGATCATAGCTCAACATTAAGTCAAGTTCCTTGTGATCCAGTCTCTCTTTTTGCTCTCCAAGCACCTGATATACCCTGGCTATGAAGTTGTCCAGGTACTGTAGTCCAAAGGTGCCGGAGATAAGGTCTCTCAGGAACCATTCTGTTATCTGATGAATGAGCTGAGTCTCGTTTTCAGCTTCTTTTATAGCAGTCTTGTATTTTGGAAGAAGGTTGTGTTTGCCCAACTGGCGAATAATAAGAGAGATATTGTCCTGATGGGGGCTTATGTAATAGACATGGATAATGTCTTTAACCCCCTCAGACAGCCCTCTCACTACGTCCAGATACTGGGAAAAGGCAAATCGCCTGACCTCGAAGGATTTTTCCAGCAATCCGAGATAAGTGGCGAATTTTTTAGAATACACTCCGTCTAGCTGTACGGCTCTCCAGAAGAGGCGGAGGTACCTGAGTATGCGCACAAAGATAGGCCTTGAGATAAAGGTTGAATCTATCTCAGCTATCAGTTGTTCGAAATGAATATTGGCCAGGTTCTCCAGGCGGAAACTGAGGCTAAGGGCGTCAAACTTGCGCTCATGGTAACGGCCATAGATTGAAGGAATGTCCACTGTTATATGCCGTTTGTGGTAAATGTCCTCCCTGATTTCAAACTGCTCCTTGCTGAGAATAATACCCTTAAGGACATCAAGCTGGTCCAGGATTACCTCAAGACACCGTTCCGGATCGTCGTCCACATCCAGGACTTCAAGTACCCTGTCCAGTCCCTCAAAACCCAGATTTTTGGCTTCCTCCAGATGATGACGGATTTCCTGAGCGCCGAGCTTGTACTTATAGGCCTCAAGCCGGTACATCTGGATGAGAAGTTCAACACGTCTTCTCTCTTGATGGGGGACATCAGAGACTTGACCTAAAATTTGAGAGAGCCGGTCCTTTTCCAAATTCAGCAGGCTACCTACACTGTGGGTAAATCGTTTGAGATCCAGCACATCTGCCAGATGCCGTATGAGTCTGTGGACATGATCCACGTGAGGGCCATGGTCAGGAACCTGCTCCAGGATTTCAGGGGGCAGGAAAGGGGCCAGTCCTTCCTTTTGCCTGCTGAACCAGAAGCACAGAATGGCCTCAATAAAATCAACAATGCGGTTGTTGCTCTCAACATGGCTCTGTTTTCTCAGGAAATGAATAAGGATATCCTTGCGTAGAGATATCTCATCAAGCTCTGTTGACACATCCCTCAAGAGACCCTCTGCTCCTATCTCATTGAAGTAAACCGGCAGGATCTTGGCCAACTGTTTGACGAGATTGTAAGTCGGCTCTATGTCACAGTTCAATAATCTGCTGACGTCTTTCTGAAACAGGTCTGTATCCCGGATGCATGTGCCTGCCAGTTTAAGATTTATTATAAGGGCTGACAACAGGGTGCCGCAGACACTGGTTCTTTGTTCTACAAATTTTAACCAGACACGAATATTCTGCAGGTGAGCGGGATCGCTCAAGATATGCCATTCGGCATCTACGCCCTTAATCCCCGGGGGTTGGAAGCCAAATTGGACTACCTGATTAAGAAAAAGCTCTATAAGCCTTGTGTTGTCCCTGCGGACTACTTCTGAACCCAGGGCCTCGATGCACTGAAGAGCAGTCCTTGGGAAATTGCCTACTTGTTGCTTTAGCAGCGCAAAGCTTCTGGAAAGGATCTCTTGAAGCTGCTCCTGGTCTGCAGTGCGTATAAGATACAAAAAGCTGTGGTTGATCTGTCGAAGGATTTCCTCGTGGATCGTGGACAGGCCTTCTATTTCAATAAGATGGAATGGCAGCAGAAGGTATAATCCGGCCTCTTGATTGCGGGAAGCCTGCTCTTTTGATGATATGGGCGGAATTTGACACGACAGACGGCCCAGGTACTGGACAATCTTTCTGTACTGATCCACTATATCTAGATAGCCCGGGCGCCTGGCCAGCTCCAAGACCTCTTGTTCCTTGAAAGGCGCTTTCCTTTCGATTTTCAGGTCTTCCAGAGAGGATTTGAGCTGTTTATGCGAGACCGGATCGATAAGTCCCAGCGTCTTTTCCAGGTCTTCAGAATCCAGTTCCATGGAGAACTGTTCAATGGCGCGGTTTAGCCAGTTAACAGGGTCTTTTTGCTCAAGCCAGTACCGAGAGGTAGCTTTCTGAACTTCAATAAGAAGTCTTCCCGCTTCATCCCACAACTCCGGAGGGATTTTTTGCCCCTCCAGGCGGCCGGAAAGATTTTGTATCAGGTGTGATATAGGGTAGTAGCTCCTGGCAACAGCCTTAATCACATACGCATTGGATTCTTTAAGCCTGTGAAAGGCATGTTCAATATCAGGCAGTATTGTCAGAAGCTTTTCAGTATCTACTTTTTGAATGATCTTTTCCAGAAAGGCCAGGAGTCCGTCTACTGCTTCGGTCTTCTGGTCATTTTCAGGGGCCTGGGAGATGACATCAGAGAAGGTGTCCAAAAGCACTCTGATGGCCTCAGGTCCCTGAGACGAACGGCTGTAAGTAGCAAGATTCTTGAGGGCAAATGACCTCAGATCTGCAATCACAACTTCCCAGTTGCGAAATGGATGGTGCAGCTCAAAGAGGAGGCTATTAACAGCCTTAATTATGCCCTGATAATCCTTGACTGCGTCCCGGAGAACCTGGTAGCGGGAATCATACTTTACTTCCCTGACGGCTGTGGCCTCAAGATTTGCACGGAGGGCTTTCGATGCTATCATGTTTGTAGTTATTTATGTAATTTCTCAATAAGTCCGG
>DFBQ01000193.1:8424-14579 GCA_002367355.1 Deltaproteobacteria bacterium UBA3076
GCGGGAATCCATTAGATAGTCGCAAAATATGATTTGCCCGGACTTATTGAGAAGTTACTTGTTTATTCCTCAAAAGTGTGAGCCTCTTGCAAAAGACTGAATTTTGCAAGAGGCTCGTGTTAATGATTACATCATGTTTCTGCCGTTAAAGGGCCTTGTGAGCGTTCATGTGAAGGACCAGATCCAATATCCTGTTGGAGTACCCCCATTCATTGTCATACCATGACATGACCTTGATCAACTTGTTCCCAATAACTTTGGTGCATGCGCTGTCCACAATAGAGGACCTTGGGTCTCCTATGAAATCTGTGGAGACCAGGGGTTCGTCTGTGTATCCGAGGAAGCGGCTGGTAGCCGCCTTAATGGCCTCGTTTATTTCGGCTACTGTGGCACGTTTTTCCACCTGGGCCACAAGATCCACTATGGAGACGTCAGGGGTGGGCACACGGACTGCCAGGCCGTCAAATTTGCCGGCAAGCTCAGGAATGACCTTGCTTACTGCTGCTGCGGCACCGGTCCTGGTGGGGATCATATTAACAGCAGCGGCCCTGGCCCGTCTGAGGTCGCTGTGGGGAAAATCAAGCAATCTCTGATCGTTAGTATAGGCGTGTACAGTGGTAATCAATCCGGAAACTATACCAAATCTGTCTAATATTACTTTGACCACAGGGGCGAGACAGTTGGTGGTGCAGGAGGCGTTAGATACGATGTGGTGACTGGCTGGATCATAGTCGTCTTCGTTGACCCCCATCACAATCGTGACGTCCTCATGCTTTGCAGGGGCTGTGATTATGACCTTTTGCGCTCCAGCCTCCAGATGCCCTCGTGCAAGATCTGCATCACTGAACCGTCCAGTAGCTTCGATTACGTATTCCACACCCATTTCCTGCCAAGGCAACTGGGAGGGTTCCTTGATGGCTGTTATCCGTATATCTTTGCCGTCCACAATTATTCCCTGATCTGTGTCCTTCACATCGAGGGGGAATGTTCTCATTATAGAATCATACTTTAACATGTGAGCCAGCGTATGGGTGTTTGTCAGGTCATTTATGGCCTCAATTTCAATGGCTTCAAATTCTTTATATTGTTTAGAAGCCCTGAAAATGCTCCTTCCAATGCGTCCGAAACCGTTGATGCCGACCTTAATAGTCATGTCTGAACCTCCTATCAGCTAATATTCAGGATGTAAAAGTTTACACTCCTTGGCAAGGAGTGAATAAGGAAACTGTAAATAAATATTTTACCCGAAAAGTGGATGATGTATCTTGGCACTTAAAACTTTAGGCACCAAGGCTCATATTGGTTACTTTTTCAGAATTGCCGTAGCCTGATTGATGCTTTTTCTACTATAATCTACTACTTCGTCTGCCAATTCATGCAGGGTCTGATCCTTATTCCTGCACTGGCACAATTTGATCAACATAGGAAGATTTACCCCTGTTATGACCTCGACCTTGTTGTCCTCCAGGAAGGCAAGGGTCATGTTGGCCGGAGTCCCCCCGAACATGTCTGTAAGTATCAGTACACCGTCACCAGTATCTACTTCCTTAATAGCCTTGCGGATGTCGGACTGTAATTTATCTATAGGCCTTGACGGATCTATAGAAAGGGCGACCATCTGTTCGGCTTTGCCCACAATGAAAACCGTCGTTAATAACAGCTCATCAGCAAGACGGCCGTGGGATGTCACAACCACACCTACCATGTATTTATCCCTCCAGTTCCAGGTCTCTGTGTGTGACGATAACCTCCTCATCAGCCCCTGTAAATAGTTCTTTTAGATGCTCTACAATGGCAACACTCCTGTGTCGACCTCCTGTGCATCCTACGGCAATCACAAGATAAGATTTACCTTCATTTCTGTATTTTGGGACAAGGAATTTCAAAAGGCCTTCGGCGTGTTTAAGAAATTCAATAGTGTCTTCCTTTTCCAAGACATAGGTTTGGACTTCATGGTCACAGCCGCTTAGGGGATGCAGTTCCGGCTCAAAGTATGGATTTGGCAAGAACCTGACATCCAAGACCAGGTTGGCATCGGCAGGGACCCCATACTTAAAGCCGAATGACAGTATGTGTATCACGAGTTGATCCAGGCGTTTTCTAAAGGAATAAAGCCTGACAATACCCTGCCTAAGCTGATGAACATTGAAATCTGAGGTATCAAATAACTTGTCGGCACATTCCCTCAGCCCCACCAGATGTTCCCTCTCAACATGTATTCCTTCAAGGACATTGCCCCTGGGCTTCAAGGGATGCCGGCGGCGGGTTTGGCTGAATCTCCGTACTAATACCTCATCCTTTGCATCGAGAAACAGGATTTCAAGGTGAAACCCTGTTTCTTTAATCTGTGTAAAGATAGACTGGTATTGATCGAGGAAACTCTCTTCTCGCACATCCATCACAAGGGCTACACGGGTGGGCATTGTGGAAACATTTTCGGTGAGGGAGAGGAACTCCGGCAAGAGGGCTATCGGAAGATTGTCCACACAGTAATAGCCCATGTCTTCAAAGGCTTTGAGTACAGTGCTCTTACCAGATCCGGACATGCCGGTTATAACTACCGTTTGAACCAGTTTGACCGGATCATAAGGTGCTGAAATTACCCCTGGCTCATCTTTTTGAAACTGGGTTTGTGGAGATTTGTCAGTCACTTTTCGTTCTTTGTGTAAAACACTGAGGGTCTTAGACCTGACCGTCTATTTCTTCTATTACTTTTTGAATGGAACGTGCATCCGGCGCTTCCATGATTCGCTGGTGCACTTCCTGGGTCTTTAACACCCTTGAAACCTGGGCTAATAGTTTGAGATACAGGGTTGCCGAGTTGTCAGGCGCAAGCAAAAGAAACATTATGTGAACCGGACGGTTATCCATTGCATCAAAAGGGATACCCTCCGGGCTCCGGCCGACTAATATGAGCATATGGCCCAGTTCGGGGATTTTTCCGTGTGGAATTGCCACTCCACCCCCAATACCTGTACTGCCCAGTTGTTCACGCTCCTTGAGGACAGATAATACGGCATCCTGGTCCAAGGCGGGCTCTATTTCTGTTACTCTTCTGGCCAGGCTGGCCAGTGCCGCTTCTTTGGATTTGGTATTAAGATCGGGGATGATACATCTGTTGCAAAGAAAATCGAGTATCTTAACAGTCATTACGGTTCGACTAACCCCAAGGTCCCGCCCATACGCCAGTAAAGTACGTTTATTGCGTTGGTCTCAGCATTGGTGAACATCATGAAGTTTTGATTAAGTGACTGGAACTGAGCAGCCGCTTCCTCAACAGCCATGGGTTTGGCATCCATTTTTTTTGTGGTGATTATACCCAGGTCCTCTTTTCCTGTTTCAGGAGACGGTGAGATGTCTGAAAGGGCCGGTTCGGAAATTGAGATGGATCCTCTCTTGCTGCGAATCTTTTCTTTATATCGCTTTAACTGCTTATAGATTTTGTCAGATACCAGATCTATAGCCGTCCGCATTTCATTCTGTTCTTCCTTGGCTGCTGCCCTTATGCCATCTCCTGAAAGCACAACCTCTGCTGTCTGCCTGAATTTCTCCACTGACAAAACAACATTTACATCCATGGGACCATCGGCATATTTTTTGAGTTTTTGGAGTCTGTTTTCAGCGTATTCGCGCAGTGCATCCGAAGGATCTAGACGCCTAAATGTCACATTGATTTGCATATAATACCTCCAAATGGGGATTTAGCTAATCGCTAATATGTCTCGGAATTTCTACAATTCATTGAATTTACGGGTAGACCAATGATCCATTCTCCCAGAACCCATTATTCCATATTCCATCATTCCAGTATTCCAATTGGGGCGAAGCCTTAAGTTCCTTTATGATTTATTGCAGGTCGCTTGCGGCGACTGGAGGGCAGAATACCCATCAAATCTCTGTACTTTGCCACAGTTCGTCTTGCAATACATATATGATCCTTGGCCAATATTTTCTCAATCTGCTTGTCACTGTATGGTTGAGTTGGATCCTCTGCCTGGATCATCTGACGAATCTGTTCTTTTACGCTATAAGATGCCACATCAGAGCCGTCGTCCCGGCATAGGCTCGCACTGAAAAAGAACTTGAGCTCAAAAATACCCTGTGGTGTGTGGACATATTTATTTGTGGTTACTCTGCTTATGGTGGATTCGTGCATCTCGATGTCATCTGCCACGGTTCTGAGTATTAAAGGCTTGAGATAGGTTATTCCTTTGTCCAGGAATTCCCCCTGGAACTTAACAATACTCTTTGTGACTCTGTAAATAGTCTTTTGCCGCTGTTGGATGCTGCGAATCAGCCATAGGGCAGACTTGAGTTTGCCCTGGATGAAGTCCTTGGCAGAGGAAGTAGCAATGCCGTTTTTAATGGCATCGCGATAAAAAGAGCTTATTCTCAGTCTCGGCATGCCTTCGTCATTTAAGGTAACTACATACTCATCGTCTACTTTATAAACATAAATGTCAGGAACGATGTATTGGATCTCCTCACTGCTGAACTGCCGCCCGGGACAAGGTTCCAGGTTGGTTATTATCTCAATTGCCTGGGCTATTTTCTCCAATGACTGCTCGGTAGCCTTGGCCATAGCTTGATAATTGTGTCGTTCAATATGGTTAAGGTGCTCACTTACCAGTTCCAAGACCAGCAGGTCATTGATACCCAAATGATCCATCTGGACCAATAAGCATTCTTTAAGATCCCTGGCTGCCACACCAACAGGGTCGAAGAGCTGGATTTCTTTTAGCACATCCTCTACTTGTTGCGGAGCACATTCAACTTCTTCAGCTATCTCCTCAATTGTAGCCTTGAGATAGCCGTTTCGGTCAAGATTGCCGATAATAAGACAGGCATTTTTACGTTCTACGTCGTTGAAGTGTGCCATCTGAAGTTGCCACGTCAGATGTTCTTTCAGGCCCGTGGTGCGAGTGAAGAGATTTTCATAGTTTGGGGTTTCCTTTTTTTCAAAGGAATATGCAGGAAGTGAGGACCTGTTATCTTCGTCCCAAAAATCTTTCCAGTTTATGTCTTGAATTGCATTGTCTTCCCATGGAATTTTTTCAAGTTCAGAGGAAGCCAGAGTTGGAGGTTGGGTCTCGTACGAGTCGGGTTCATCTTCTTGGAAAGAGTTGCTGCGATCAGTGTCATTTGAGGATGGGATATTTTCCGATTCAGATTCCTCCAGGATTGGATTAATTTCTAATTCCTGGTCAATTGTTTCGATTAGTTCAACTTGGGAGAGTTGAAGCAGTTTAATAGCTTGCTGCAACTGGGGAGTCATTACCAGTTGCTGTGTCAGCTTAAGTTGTTGGCGAAGTTCTAAGGCCATAGAAAATTAGAGAAGCCGTAATTGGCTTACAGTTTAAAGTTTTCTCCTAAATATATTCTCCGTGCCAGATCGCTTGAGGCGATGTGCTCCGGAGTACCCTCTTCGTTAATAACTCCTAAATTAACAATATAGGCACGATCACATACAGTCAAGGTTTCGCGGACGTTGTGGTCTGAAATGAAGACTCCTATTCCCCTGGTCTTCAGGTCCCGTATTATCTTTTGCAGGTCGGAAACAGCTATGGGATCAACACCTGCAAAGGGTTCGTCAAGCAGAATAAACGAGGGGTCGGTAGCAAGCGCCCGCATAACTTCCACACGTCTCCGTTCTCCCCCTGAAAGCGACTGTGCCTGTTGATCCGCGAGGACGGAGAGTCCCATGTCATCTAAGAGTTCAAGGGTCTTGCTCTCTATTTCCTGGTGGGAGAGCCCCCTTGTTTCCAGTACAAGGCGGATGTTATCAGCAACTGACAGCTTCCTGAATACCGAGGGCTCCTGAGGTAGATAGGTTATGCCTTTACGAGCCCGTTTGTGCATAGGCAAATTGGTTATATCTTCCCCATCAAACGAAATTTTCCCTTCGTCAGGTCTGATGAGGCCGGCGATCATATAGAATATAGTGGTCTTGCCGGCACCATTTGGGCCCAACAGACCTACTATGCTATGGTCTGATAACTCAAGGCTTACGCCATTGACTGCTGGCCGGCCACGAAAACGCTTTACCAGTTTCTCTACGTTCAATTTGCTCATAGATAACCTGAGAGGTGATTATTCACTTGGGTAGACAACTGCCTCAACCTTTGTTTCACTGCTTCCTTCAACTACACTTCGAT
>DFBQ01000040.1:0-1749 GCA_002367355.1 Deltaproteobacteria bacterium UBA3076
CCATTACTACGAAAAAAGTTGATAGGCCTTGATCATCGTTTCGTCCACCCAAGCTTTTTCATCACAACGAAGCCTCAAAAAAAGGGTAAAAATCAAGTGATTAGATGTTAAACAATTTTTCTATGGAACTTGCTTGCCGAAACGATGATCAAGGCCAGTTGATATAAGGATAATTGCGGCAACCAACAAAGATATTGTTGACGAAGTAGCGTCCGGCTCATTCCGAGAGGACCTGTTTTACAGACTGGCGGTTGCCGTGCTGAAGCTTCCACCGTTAAGGGATCGTGCCGGAGACTTGAGTCTGTTGATTGATAAACTGCTCGACCAAATCAATCAGGAAAGCGCTATCGAACCAGGGTACAAAGATAAGAAGATTTCTGCCAGAGCAAAAAATCTTATGCTTCAGTATTCGTGGAGAGGAAATGTTCGGGAACTTTTAAATACCCTGCGGAGGGCGGCAGTATGGACTTCGGGAGATACAATCCACTTAGAGGATATCGAAGACGCCCTTTTGCCTTTATCCGCCGCTGATAACAATGATAAAAAGATCCTCAACCGCCCGATTTCCGAAGGAATCAACCTTCCTGATATTCTCAAAAATGTAGCGGCCCATTATCTAAAACGGGCACTTGAAGAAACACATGGTAATAAGACTGAGGCCTCCAAGTTATTAGGGCTATCGAACTATCAGACACTTTCAAATTGGCTAAAAAAATATGAAGTGAATTGATATGGCATGATCGGTGCAGAGCACATATTCCAGAAATGAAAAATCACCCTTTTCAAAAAACTTTGATCAAAGATGATAGATTTGATCACAGATGTTTGATCACAGATACTGAGGGCCATAAATGAGCATAAAAAGCATTACCATTGGGAACTTCAAAGGTATTCGGGATAAGGTAAAGATTGACCTCAAACCCGTGACCCTTTTGTTCGGGCAGAATAGCGGGGGAAAAAGTACGATTATCCAAGCGCTTCACTATGCGTGGGAGGTTATGGTTCGGCACAACCTTGACCCCAATTTTACAGAATTGGGAGGCAGAGAAATAGATTTGGGCGGCTTTGAAAATATTGTTTATGCACACGATAAAACCCGATCAATTTCGCTTCGGTTTGACCTTGATCTTACGGATAAGGGATTGCCAATATATATTGATGATGATTATAGGTTTTTGGCTGAATCAACATGGAAATTTGGACATGAAGATATATTTTGCTGGAGTATTGATTCAAAAAATATTTCAACTGCCTGGGTTCAAATAAAAATTTCATGGAACCAGACCATTGGCAGGTTTGAAGTATCTACATATGAAGTGGGCCTAAATGAAGAATTAATAGCAAGAATTCAGGTACTGCCAGGGGGCGATCGCGCAAAGATTGTATATATAAATTTTCTGCATCCTCTCTTAACCCTGGAACAAAAAGAAATTAAGAAGGCCCTGGAAAAAGTATTAGATGAGGAAGGATCAAATGGCTTCAGCTATGAAAGGATAAAAGATTTCAAAGAATTAATCGATGTATTCTCAGGAAAACCAGAATTATGGCTTGATCCAAAGGTATTCCCTTCGGATGAGTATGAAAGGCTTTCTGAAATTACTAAAAAGGTTAAAGCGTATGATGAGGAATATAAAAATAAAAAATTCAAAAAATTGTCAGAACGGCTTACTGCTATATCGATAATAGACGCCATTACTGATCGGACAGATGCTAAGATGGTAAAGGTTTTGGGCATCCTTCATATCAAGC
>DFBQ01000040.1:1863-4278 GCA_002367355.1 Deltaproteobacteria bacterium UBA3076
AACTACAAAATGAAGGATGCCAGGTTTTGAAATCAAAATATGGAATATCTGATTACGACCTTAAGGAAGAAAAGGATAAGTTTGATAAGAAGGTAAAGGCTTTGAAGTCAAAATATGGAATATCAAATTACGACTTTTATGCAGCTTTTGCCCCTTATGATTTTCTTTTCTTTTGTTTGGATCAATTAGGACTAAAATCTACAATTGGTGATTTAGATATAGGCATAGGTAAAGGAGATGCCTTGCCGAACTTTGAAGATAATTATGGCCTCAAAATTGAGATTGATTCGTCAGATAGAGATAAGATTTTGAAGTACGATGATTCTTGGATTGAAGAAGGATTGCGTGCTGCTATCTCTCAATTTGTCGTTGGCCCAGGGCAAATTTTGCGGGATGAACTGAAAAAATTGCACTACTTAGGTCCGATACGAAGTCGGATACCACGCGATTATGTGCCCAATCGCTTTACTAAAAACTTGAACTGGGCTAACGGAATGGCTGCCTGGGACGTTCTTCATAAAAAAGATGAGGAATTTATAAGGCAGCTTGATGATTGGCTGGCAGACCGTTTGAAAAGTGGGTACCGAGTGATTCGAAAATCATACAAGGAAATAGAAATCTTTAAAAATGAGTCTGGAGATGCTAATTCGGAAAAAATTGTACAACAATTTAACTCCGCGCCGACCAAAACCCGACTTTTTTTGATAGACGAAAAAAATGGCGTTGAAGTTCAACCGCCTGATGTTGGGACCGGGATATCTCAAGTTTTACCGGTTATTGTTTCAGCCCTTTATTTCAAAGAAGGTATTGTGGCGATCGAACAGCCAGAATTACATCTCCATCCAGCTCTTCAGGCAGAGATCGGCGATGTCTTTCTCCAGTCAGCTCTTGGAGAAAACCATAATCGTTTTTTGATCGAAACCCACAGCGAGCATCTGCTTCTTCGCATAATGCGACGAATGAGGGAAACTGCTTTCAAAGAGTTGCCCAAAGGATATCCTCACGTGACTCCTGATGATGTCACAGTCCTTTTCGTCGAGGCGTATGAATAACGAACTATTGTCAGAGAAATGCCTCTTAATAAACACGGTGAGTTGGTAAAAGCGTGGCCTGGAGGATTTTTTGAAGAGGGCTTGCGGGAGGTATTTTGATGTCTCTTCTATCAGAATATGCCCTGACTCCCGATATTTTCGATTCTACATCGTACTCAAGTGATGAAATTGGCCGCACCCATTTACAACATCTCAAGGAAGTGCTGTTAAACGAAGGACTTGTAAGGGACCTTCGAAACGGTGCATGGCATTCCCTATTTATAGATAATATAAGGCCTTGGCATCTTCGTGGGAAGGAGTTACTAAAGAAACTTATCACCCAACACCGTCTGCGCCTATTTCCGGAGGTCCGCGACAATGAACCGACCACGGATCGCGAATGGTGCCAGGAGTCTCTCGCTTCACACAAGATTGACCCAATAACCGGCATTATAACGACAAGCAAGGTGGCCGCCAACTTTCGCGATGAACGCGAAGTCGCTTCGATCGACCGACTCTCAAGTGCACATTGGTGGGCTATCCGGAGCCCTTCGGTACGTCTTGCGAGAACAACAGAAGCGTATAAAGAGAATCTTAAGCTGGTTCTACGTTGTGCCAATTCAATTATGTTCATTGATCCACACCTTGACCCGACACGTAAGAATTATGGGGAATTTATTTCCCTTCTGGAAGCCATGTATGACCGTGAGCCTGCGCCTCTGATCGAGATTCACCGAGTCTGTTATTATGGATCGGGATCCAGAAGGAAGTTATTTACGCCGTCTGAATGGAAAAAACGATTTCATGACGAGTGGGATAGCCGCCTACAAAATGTCCACCTTTCTGTCAAAATATTCATTTGGGATGATTTCCATGACCGCTATCTGATCAGTGATCTTGTGGGTATAAATGTGCCGAACGGATTTGACACAACGAAAGGAAATAGCAAAACTACCTGGACACGGCTTGGGCGAAATGATCGTGACGATGTTCAACGGGAATTTGAAGATAATGGACGCCATACGCTCAGATGCAACTTTACGGTTCCATGAGATTCAAGTCGCACGTGGCCTATTGCAGCAAATAAAATAGTCTTGAAGGGGGTCCACTTCAGTGTGACTTCAGAGGACGGAAGTTGATTGTCACGTGTCGAAAATGCAAAGTTTCATATCATATCGAGGATTCTCCCATTAAAGAGAAGGTCGCCAAGGTTCGTTGCTCGGACTGCAAGCACACATTCAAAGTTTTTCTTACCAAAATATCAAGAAGTGTAGCCAAACCAATGGCAGTGCCCGCTACCTCCTATTTTTGCCAGGTCCCTGCACAAAAGTCAGAGGGAAATACAACAATACACAACTCGTACAGCAATTCCCGACGCCTCATT
>DFBQ01000170.1 GCA_002367355.1 Deltaproteobacteria bacterium UBA3076
AGTACGTCTGCGTACCCGTACGCCTTGCATCTGCAGCACCCTGTAAACGCTTACAGTTCGGTGAGTTGCGGTAAAACGGGCGTTGTAATTCCGTGAACGGTTACGAAAATAGGTATGTGTTCACGGAATATTGGAGTACTCCAACACTCCAACACTGCTGCATCAGGCAAGACCGGGTGATTGTTCAGTCTTTTGGAATTGATTTTGACATGGAGGTCCTCAATGGGTACAAACAACGTCATTTTTTTAGAAGTACTGGAGTGGTTTGATCAAACAGGCACTGAAGTCTCCCACCGCCTGCCTGAGATAGGCTCAGGTGAAATTAAGCTATCCAGCCACGGGATGCCGGTCAGGAGTTCTGCCCTGAATGCGGTCTGTCAGTGGAGACTAAGGCCAGATTCTGTCCCCACTGCGGTCATCAGATCCTCGTCCTCCGGCAGTGTGGAATTTGCGGAAAAAATTTGAGCCCCAAGGCCAAATTCTGCCCTGAATGCGGGGCCCCTGCGGGTCAGACCCATGCCCCCAAAATCTGCAAAGAGTGTGGCTCTAAGAACCGTCCTGAGGCAGTATATTGTAACCAGTGTGGCGGGGAACTTTAGGGCTAACCTGTGAACACCCACAAATCATGGAAGGCCAAAGGTTACTGTCCTCAGTGCGGCGGGCCGGTAGATCTCGAAGCAGGAGACCCGCTGTTATCCTGCTCCTTTTGCAAGACCCGCCTCTACATGGTCCCCAAAGGACCGCTCAGATACACTCTGCCTGTCAAAGACGGATTGACAACACAGCGTGAAGGAAGATTGTTATACCTTCCATACTGGAGGTTTAGAGGGCTAAGATACAAGGTCTTTGATCAAAGACAGGTAAACGGCTCCCTGCTAGATACTACGGTAACCGCTTTTTCAGGCATCGACACCGGTTCAAGCCTTGGAATCCGCCCACAAGTTGCGACATTGAACCTGGTGGTAAACGGAAACCACCTTATCCCACCACAGAGAAACGCAAAAGAGGCATTATGTATTGCAGAAAAGCGATTGCTGCAATTCGAGGAGGACACGGCCTTCTTTGAACGGTTTGTTGGTGAAACCCAGTGCCTGATCTACGCCCCATTCATCCTGATGGAGTTTCCAAGAAGAGGAAGATATGTATTAAAAGGCGTCTGGGGGATATGCTATGTCCTGAGTGTGGTTACAACCTGCCTGCCGTATCCGGAGCGGTGGCCCTCCTGTGCCAGAACTGTTCCAGGGCCTGGTGGGTGAGACGCGGAAGATTTTCTCCACTCGCCTATGGGGCCTTGAAGATATCTGCGTCGAGCAAGGACCTCAGTTTCCTGCCCTTCTGGCACCTGACCATGGGCCTTTCAGGTCTGCCGATCAAGAGTAGAGCTGACCTGAGGCTTTCTGTGATATCATACCAGAATCCACCTGAAGCCTGGAGCCGGGAAGCAGTGCAGATCCTGATCCCTGCATTCAAGCTCAGTCCAAGGCTCTTTCTCAGGGTGGCCGGGAACATGAGCCTGGCACCCATTGATCTGTCTCAAGGGGACCAGGGCCTGAAACCGGGACAAAGAACTGAGCCGGTCAGATTACCCCTTGAAGAGGCAGCCCAGGCCGTAAAAGTCATCCTCTCAGATCTCCTTAAAAGACACCGCAAACTATATTCCCTTATCCCAAAAACTCGTCTTAGACTGAGACATACCAGGCTGGTCTATCTTCCCTTCAAACTTCAGGGCCGGGAATTTGTAGACCTTTATTCCGGTCAGGCCATACCTGCCAATGCTATAGAGCTTGGGAAAGCCATATAGTATAGCGTTTCATTAAAAGGTTGTCATTGCGAGCGTTAGCGAAGCAATCTCGTGGCGTAGTTTGTGAGCTCAAGTTTGCGTATCATGAATGATTGACAAAAGAGATACCGTATCGTACTATAAAAGAAAAGATACGGTATGAAACATGACAAAACCATACATTCCAGAAACTCTGCCCCTTGACTGTGTTTCGTGGGAGTCTCTTTTGCCTAATATCGTAAAGGCAAATTCAGCTCTTGCCAAATTTGATGGGCTTCTTGAAAATATCCAAAATCCACTCCTGTTTCTTTCCCCACTTATGACAAAAGAGGCGGTACTTTCGTCAAGAATTGAGGGAACTCAGGCGTCATTCAGCGATATTCTTGAATTTGAGGCCTCACCAAAACGTAAAATTCAGAATTACGATGATATAGAAGAAGTTCTTAATTACCGGGAGGCATTGCTCTATGCTACCAGGGAGCTGAATAACAGGCCTATTTGCCTGAACCTGATTCGTGATACCCATTCCATTTTGCTCAAAGGTGTCCGAGGTCAAAATAAGGCACGTGGTGAATTCAGGAAAATTCAAAATTGGATTGGGCCACCAAACTCCACGTTGAAAACAGCATCATATATTCCGCCATCGCCGGAGGTAATGGTGCAAAGTCTGTCCAATTGGGAAAAGTATTGTCATTACGATGAGAAAGACAGGATTGTGCAACTTGCGGTAATTCATGCCCAATTTGAAATCATTCATCCATTTTTAGACGGTAATGGTAGGATTGGAAGAATAATGATACCGCTATTTCTCTATGAGAAGAAACTCCTAAAATACCCTTCCTTGTATGTTAGTGAATTTTTTGAAAAAAACAGAAAGGAGTATTATTCAAATTTATGGGCGATCTCGAATAAAAATGCTTGGAATCAATGGATAAATTATTTTTTGAAGGCAATAATCATCCAAGCGAAATTGAATACAAAACGGGCAAAGCAAGTAACCACGCTATATGATGAAATGAAAAAGGTCATTCAGGAAATTTCTAAGTCCCGTAGCGCTATTCAAATCCAAGATTTTCTGTTTTCAAAAATCATGTTTGAAACGCCAGACTTTACAGCATCTTCTAACCTTTCAAAGCCACATGCTGCAAGAATTATAAAGAAATTACTGAGTAACAATATCATAAAGGTAATATCTCCTGCTCAGGGTAGGAGACCAGCAATTTACGCATTTACTGCCCTAATGGAGATCGTACAAACTTAAAAGCAAACAATCGCATTAATTCGGATGCCAAAAGCTCGGCGGTTTTTCGGAGTATTGAGAAGTTGCTTATTGCTCTCGGTGCCAAATTAAGCGAGGGCAAAGGGTCGCGTGTGCGAGTATACTTGAACGAAGTACGGGCAGTGTTTCATCGCCCTCACCCGCGAAAAGAGGCTGATAAAGGCGCTATAAAGTCGATGAAACGATTCCTAAAAGAAACAAACGTCAGACCTGAGGAGTAAAGAGCTATGCTGAAATACAAAGGCTACACGGGTCACGTTGAGTTTGACGATGAGTCCGGTATCTTCCATGGGGAGGTGCTTGATCTGCGGGACGTAATTACGTTCCAAGGCAGAAGTGTTGAGGAAATAGAACAAGCGTTTCGGGATTCTATTGATGATTACTTGGACTTCTGCCAGGCGCGAGGCGAAGAGCCAGACAAACCGTTCTCTGGCCGTTTGATGCTCCGTCTGCCGCCACATCTGCACCGAGTGACGTACGTGAGGGCAAGACGCGAGGGCAAGAGTTTGAATCAGTGGATAGCGGAGAAGTTGGAGCAGGCCAGCCAACCAGACGCTACAGCCCCCGCTAACCGCGTCTATTAAATTTTGGAAGTCTCTGCCCCGCATAATGTTAAGTGCTGTTCCATAATTCGCTTTAGTTGTGAGAAGTCC
>DFBQ01000129.1 GCA_002367355.1 Deltaproteobacteria bacterium UBA3076
CGGCATCATCACCATGCCATGGATTTCCCATGCCAATGATTAGCTTGCGAGCGTATTTCACTCCTGCTCCAAATGGTCCTTGGCCATCTGTATACTGTTTTAAAGTATTAGTGGAAGAGTATCAATTTTTTGTTTGCCTAAAAAGCTTTTATTCGGATGCCTTACCATAAAGAACCGGGCAGGCAACCTAAGAAGGCCGGAATGGTTTTGGCGCGAATTTACTCTTCCAGGAACCAAAACGTCTATTTTTCCTCTTTTTTCACGATACACTGAAATAAGATAACTGAGGACAATATACATGGTGCACCGGATTTGATTATCGAAGTGGCCTCACTATCAAATGAACTAAAGGACAGAAGAGGGAATATGTGGAAAGATACTGCCTGAAAGGAGAAAGATATGGCGGTCCAGAAATTTATAACTGGGACGAGGTATTAAAACTTACCACCTTTGAGATACATATAAGCCTCTGGGAAATATTTGAGAAAGAGAAAGAAGAAAGTAGCAAACCTTGAGTGAAGGAGGGGAGTAGGTGGCTTAAGAGAGTAAATGATATTCAATATATTATGCACGTTTTACACTGGCGTCCCCTCCTTTGTTGATATTATACAAAAAAGACAGGTGGGTCAGGTCTCAACTTTCAACGATAGTCAAATGTTAAGACCTGACCATTTGTCGGCTAATCCCGCTAATTGCTACTACTCAGGGGGAGGGGAGTGGGAAGCTATTGATCCAGTCCAGTACTTCAGGGATGTCGACGCGACTCGAATACCCAACGCCCGCGCAGTTGTAGTTGGTGACATACGAGTTGACGGATAGGACGGTGTCACCCAGAAGGTCGGGACCGCCGGAGTCGCCAAAGCAGGTGCCGCCCGTCCCGCCGCCGGGGTTCAAGGAGATACGCATGTATTCACTGCTGTGCACGAACTTGCCGGAGACCAGTTTGCTCGGGGCATAGAGACGCGCTCTGAGCCCTGTCCAAGACGGTGGGCCACCACCGTGGATCTGGTCCTGCACACCATAGCCGACGAGGTCCAGGTCGGTTTTGTTCTTCAGCGTATCTACCAGCCCCGGATCGGGCAGTTCGGCATACTCGTCCACCACGTCGTCCGGGACTGGCTCAGTCAAGACGACTACCCCTACATCGCGATAGGAAAAAGCGGGAAGACCATTACCACCCCCATAAGGATTTTCGTCACTGCGGTATTTCGGGTTGGTATTAGGGATTCCTTCGAACGATGAACTACCACCATAGGGATATTCACCAGGGGGATCATCCCAGACAGCGCTCACTTCCTCATCGAACCAGACCCTTGCCGCCACGGCTCCGTTTGTGCAGTGCCCGGCTGTGAGAACGACATTTGGCGCAATCAGTGCCCCGCTGCAGCGCCACGCAGGTACATTTCCTACATCAGGCACATAGACGTCGAACACCAAAAGACCTACGTAGGGATGCCAATCCCCATCCGGCTCGCCATTGGTAATCGCATATGAGATACCAACCGACGCCAGCGCAATGACCAAAACAACGGTTGCTGCGAACAAAAAATTCCTTCTGTTTTTCATCTTTCCCTCCAATCACAGTTTTGTATTTCCCATTTTTTCATTATAACAAGCTTTCTCCAAAAATATCAGCAACAAACATACCGAGCCCTTTCAGAAATAGGGAATGAAGCATCAATGTTATGTAACATGTTTAATATTAAAACAAATATTTCTAAGGGATATGTATTGGCAGAGAGAAGGCGGGTACGTCGGTTCTATAAAATATGTCGATTCTGACCAATTATTGACGACAAAAGTTGATCAAAATCGTTAAAGCGGCCTGGGATGGTTTACCGGTTTTTCAGGTCGTATTTGGTGATGCGGCGTCTCAGCGAACTGTAGCTTATTCCCAGGATCTGCGCTGCCTTGCACTGGTTCCACCTTGTCTTGGCAAGGACGGAAAGGATGGTGCGAATTTCAGTGTCACGGAGCGTGCCTGCAACCGTGATTGAGTCGTCCCTTCCTTTGGAAGACTCGAGTGATTGCCGGACTGAGTCCTCATCGCCGTCGAGCGTGAAACGCCTGATAACGGATTCGAGTTCGCGGACATTGCCGGACCACCTGTGCCGCACAAGGATCGCCATCGTCTCCGATGAGATTTTCAGGTCAGGGCGGCCGTACGTGTTGCCGTAGAGGTTGAGAAAATGCTGCGCGAGCAATGGAATATCCTCGCTTCTCCGGCGCAGGGGCGGCACTTTGATGGAGTATATGTTGAGGCGGTAAAAAATGTCTGGGCGGAATCGTCCTTGAGCAACCATTTTCTCGATCTCAGCGTTTGTAGCGGCTATAATTCTAACATCTACTCTTATTGTTTCGCCGCTTCCGAGGCGGGCAAACTCTTTATGCTCGATCACCTGCAGGAGTTTCGCCTGAATCGTCATCGGGAGCTCGCCTATCTCGTCCAGAAAGATCGTGCCGCCTGAAGCGAGTTCAAACCGCCCCGGTTTCCGTTTTACAGCTCCAGTGAAAGCACCCGGCTCGTATCCGAAGAGTTCGGACTCAAGGAGCGTCTCAGGAATGGCGGGACAATTGATCTTCACAAACGAGTTCGGATCGCGGCCGGAGGATTTGTGAATCAGCCTGGCCACCACATCTTTGCCCGTGCCGCTTTCTCCCTGGATGAGCACCGTCATGTCAGATGACGCGACCTGCGCCACAAAATGACGGATCTTCCTGATCGCCTCGCTCTTCCCCACAAGAGAGCACGATTCCTCGATGCGACGCTCGATCACCCGCTTGACCACGGTGACCTCCTGTTTGAGGTGGTCGCGCTCGATCTTTAACTGCTGCGTGAGTTCACGGTTCTCAATAATCAGCCGTCGTCGCTCTGCCGCGTGTTGCACCACGCGTTGCAAGGTTTCCATGTCGGTCGGCTTGCAGATATAGTCGAATACCTGCTGGCGGATCGCGTCAAGGGACGATTCCAGGGAAGGATATCCGGTAAAAAGGATCACCTCGATATCCGGATCGATTTCCTTTAATAGTCGAACCGTTTCCATGCCTGACATACCGGGCATGACCAGATCCATGATTGCGACCGAGTATGCGCTCTTTTTTGCCATCTCAATAGCGGCCGCGCCATCATGTGCTGTTGCCACCTCATAGCCGAAATTGGTAAAGAATTCAGAAAGGGCCTTACACATTGCCATTTCGTCATCCACTACCAAGACCTTGTCTGAAGCCATCCGGGGTTCTCCTTTTTTCAAGATATGGAGATGTTCGGGATACAGTTAATATGAGAAGATTTCCAATTTCGATTTCTGTAGCCAAGTAGATTGGGTTAAGGAATGAAACCCAACAAGTATCTGGAGTGGAAGATTCGTGGAGCATGACAGGCAGGGCATCAAAATGATAAGCGGCGACCGCTTTTAAATATTATCCTGCAAAAGCCGTGCGCTGTGAATGACCGCCAACACATCGATTTGATCCGGTTTTATTCGGTAAATAATCCGATATGGCTTTTCTATCAGCTCACGGATATCTTCGGCATCATATTCCGGTACTTTACGCCCTGATAGGGGGTGCTCGGCGATCTGATCGGAACGCCGGGTTATTCTGTCCACCATCCTTTTGCCATAGGTGGGAGAATTAATGGCAATATATTCGTAAATATTGACAAGATGCTCGATTGCGTTCTCTGTCCAGTGAACTATCATTTGTTTAATTCAAATCTCTTTCGCACTTCCTTGACATCAACTGTTCGACCGGCATCACTGTCTTTTAGCCCGGTTTCAATGGCTTGCCGAACATAAATCCGATACATCAAATCATCCCATGTCGCTTTATCCGGCAGATTGTCCAATATGCGATAGGCTTCCTGCTTCATACTCTCAGTTTGCATGTTATTATCTCCTTAAATATCAATTTGTTTTATCTTAAACTCTTATTTTACTATGTCGTCGAGTGTAATCCTTTCTGTTTTCTGAATTTTGCACGGTTTTTTCCAGAAGACATATAAGTACCCTATTTGATGTATATGTTAAATATCAATTTTACATATGACATCAAAATACCATATGTATGTAGGGACAGGGACTCTGGCTCTGTATTCACTGGCATAAACCGTGGTTTGCCCAGTTAGCCCCTTTGCCACAGCCTTTTTACCTCTCTGACCAACCTAAGATCAACTTCAATAGGTCGGCCGGCTACAGTGAGATATCCGCCTATCAGCATGGCATCTGCCCCTGCCCAAAAAGCAAGGCCCTGGAAATCCTTTAATGCTGATTCTCTCCCCCCTGCAATACGTACGGCTTTTTTAGGAAAAATCAATCTGAATACCGCTATGGTTCGCAGTATCTCCTCCACTGACAGTGGGGCCTGTGAAGCCAGAGGGGTGCCTGGAATCGGGACCAGAATATTTATCGGGACAGAATCCACCTCAAGGCCGGCCAGTGAAAGGGCCATGGAGACCCTGTCCTCAGCAGACTCCCCAATGCCTATGATCCCGCCTGAGCAGACCTCAAGTCCAACATCCTTTGCTGTATGGATAGTGGAGATACGATCTTTGAAGCTATGGGTGGAGATTACTTTTGGAAAGAATGCCTCTGAAGTCTCAATATTGTGATGATAACGGCTGAGACCGGCTGACTTCAGAGTTTCAAGCGCCTCAGAGTCCAAAATGCCAAAAGATGCGCATACACTTATTCCCACACCGGTCCTTATTTGTTCTATTCCTACTGCCAGCTCATCCACTTCAGACCTGGAAAGACCCCGGCCGCTCGTCACAAGGCTGAATCTGGCAGCACCTGCATCCTTGGCTTTTGCTGCCGCTTCCAGAATTTCATCTGTCGATTTGAGGGAGAAAACAGGACTCTCTGTTCTGTATCTGGAGGACTGGGCACAAAATGCACAGTCTTCAGTGCACCTTCCGGACTTTACGTTCATTATGGTGCACAGAGAAAAGCTGTCACCCCTGGCCCTCAGCTTCGCATCCCTGGCCAAGGTCATCAGCTCAGACAATGGGAGCTTTAACAAATCATTGATTTTATCAATGCTGTACATTATTTCCAAACTACAGACCCAATCCCGAGATAACCTCAAAACTCCGATCGAGGATATCTTCTATCTGATCTTCTGTTACCAAAAGAGGAAGGAAAAGATAAACTATGTCGCCTAATGGCCGGAGTATCAGTCCCTTTTTTAGTCCTTCTTTGTAAATCACCCACCCCACCCTTTTCTCAGATGGAAATGCGGTCCTGGTCTTTCGGTCCATGACCAGTTCGAGAGCAGCCACCATGCCGATTCCCCTGACGTCTCCCACCCAGGGCAGCTCTCCAAACCTTTTTATGCCGGACTGGAGGACACTGATTTTATCCTGCAACCCATCCAGCACATTCTCTTGCTCAAATATCTCCAGAGAGGCCAGGGCAGCCGCAGATGCCAGGGGATTACCCGTGAAGGTATGGCCATGAAAGAATGTCTTGCCCTCTTTGTAGTCGGCATAAAAGGCATTATATACGTCGTCAGTGGTTAGGGTGGCTGCCATAGGCATATATCCGGCAGTCAGCCCCTTTGAAAGACATAGAAAATCAGGGCTTATTCCAGCGTGTTCAAGGGCAAACATGCGCCCGGTCCGCCCAAAGCCCGTGGCAACTTCGTCCAGGATCAGGTGGACCCTGTGGTGAGAGACAAGCTCTGCCAGCCTTTTCAGATATTCCACAGGATATACTATCATCCCGCCCGCTGCCTGAAGCAGAGGCTCAAGTATGATTCCTGATATTTCATTGCCCTTATCAGCAAGCAATTTCTCAAGCGGACCCAGGCATTCAAGGGAGCAATCGGGTGATTTGGTGATTTGGCGATTTGGTGATTCACCGGGTGGTCGGTTACCATATGGACAGCGATAACAATAGGGGGATGGTATCCTGTAGGAGTTAAAGGTAAGGGCATCAAAGGGACCCTTGAACTTAGGGACCCCACCCAGGCTCATGGCACCGATAGTATCCCCGTGATATCCCCTTTCAATGGACACGAAGCCTTCCCTCCCGGTCTCACCCATATGCTTCCAGTATTGAAAGGACATCTTTATTGCCACTTCACAGGCAGTGGAACCGTTGTCTGAATAAAAAACCCTGCTCAGTCCATCCGGGGTCAGGGAAACAAGTTTTTCTGCCAGACGGATGGCTCCCTCATGGGTAGTGCTTGCAAAGTGCACATGTTCCAGTCTGTCCATCTGATCTCTGACAGCCGCCTTGATCCTGGGATGATTGTGACCGTGGAGTATGCACCACCATGAGGATATGGTGTCATAGTAGCGTCGTCCCTGGGCATCAAATAAAAATACACCATCAGCTCGATCCACAAACAGGGGATTTTCCTTCTCAAAATCCTTCATCTGTGTATATGGGTGCCAGACGTATCTGCGATCAAGTTCCAGCAAGTCAACTTTGTAAGTCATATTGATTTACCTTTATAAAGGGGCCCGACTCCAAGGGTCCAGGGTCTCTTGAAGAAAGGCGGTTAGATCAAGCCGGTTTCCATTGTGCCACCAGCCTCTGAGTATGCTGCCGGTCTCAGGATTCAGTATCCAATTATCTCCCACGGCTTCGTTCAGGTATTCCCAAAGACAGGCAGCTCCCATAAAGGCCTGAAAGTAGTCCAGTGAGTAGAAGTCAGGCATGAGATCAAAGAGATAGGTCTCCGGATCATAGTAAAAGCAGGTCTCCCTTCCCATCACTTCAGAGTAAAGGGACTGCCCCTTTTTCAGACGGCCAAGGCGGAAGTTCTCCACCTCAATAACCAGTTTTGCAGCGTAACGGCGGGTCAGGGTGAGCAATTTCAGGGCATGGGCACCCGAGACGGTCTGAGCATTTTCAGCAGACAGCCCCAGGATTTCCTGAAGAAACTCCCTCGACATACACATTCTCTGAAGAAGAAAGGCAAAGGCCTCTGATAGGGCCCCTGACTGAAAGAAGTCCTTTTCCTCAGGTGGTAGCGCCGGGTCTGTATAGATGAAGCTCAGGGCATGACCCAACTCGTGGAAAAGTGATTCCATATCCAACCATCCGTGAAGGGGCCCTACAATGACGTGCGCCTCTCCTGGTATATCCACAGGGATACAGTAGGACTGGCGACCAGGAATGCCTTCCGAGTGGATATGGAGAGCCGGATTCCCAACAAGGTCCATTCCCCATTTGCGAAAAAAGCTCATGATCTTGTCTATGCTGATTTCCTGGGGAAAGAGGTGGTCCAGATAACGAAGCCCTAAGAGGTAAATGGCATCAAAACGGGAGGCGTCCTTCAGGGACAGGCCGGTAACCGTGTTTAGCCAATGTTCAACAAGACCTCTGTATGTCTCTCTGGTTTCACTGAGAAAGTCCTGGGCATGAGAACCCGACCCTGTCAGCGAGACGTCCCTTTTTTCTTCACAAAAGGCTATATATTCAGGATAACCAAGGTCGTGCTCCAACACATTAAAAAGGGCCTTCCACGAGGCATAACTGAAAGGGGCCAGAAAGGCGCAAATAGAGCGCGCTTCTTTGGCTAGTGCACTCCTGGTCCGGTTATCACCGGTTTCCTGGCACCATGTGATTACTTCGGTAAACGGGACATCCCGGGCATTCACCTTGGCCTTGGCTCCCCGCATCCATGTATTCAGCACAGCCTGAAACGGCTCTACCTTTGACCGGATAAAATAATCAACTGCCTGGTAGTAAACCCGGCCGGCAAATCCCGCTGTACCAAAGGCGTGTTTTATTTCCTCAACGTCTGCCAAGTCCATGGGACCAGAGGGGTCATTCCGGTTCTGCTCTGATCCAAGATGGAGAGAAAGGTCACGCCTCCTCATTTCCTTGGTCATAGTCAGAAGCCTTTCCGTCCATTCACGGCAGACCTGGTTCTGAAGTTCTGAAGTGGTCATTTATGTCTCATTCATGATTTCACTGTAAGTACTATAGATTTTCAGATATTAAATTTCACAAGGCCAGAGGGAGGAATCCGAGTAAGTCGTAACTTTTCAATAACTCAGGGTAAGATGTCTGGATTCCCGCCTTCGCAGGAATGACGTTTGGATGTAACCGCCCGTCATTCCTGCGAAGGCAGGAATCCAGTGAATAGTCGCAAAAAGTAATCTACCCCAACTTATTGAGAAGTTACATTTCAAATTTCAAATTTCCAGTTTCGACATCGGCATTCAATTCGATAATACACGCTTTTTCGAAAAAAGTGTAAACTGGTGAATGAAGGATGCCAAGATATCTTGTAACTGTTTGCTCAAAATTAAAGTATATCCTGTTTGTATTCGATTTATAATAATGGGCAATATTTTATTGCCATCGCCCTCAAGTGTTACGTTTTTTGTAAGCGTTCACAGGGCACAACATCTGCTTTGTTGTCTGGCACTTGAAGTATAGGGAGTACGTCTGCGTGCCCTCCGCCTCGCATCTGCAGCACCCTG
>DFBQ01000104.1:0-3690 GCA_002367355.1 Deltaproteobacteria bacterium UBA3076
ACGTTAATTAGAAATAACACCCAACGGGTTCACCCTGTTGAATGCAGCTTCGCTGCCCCCTTTGGGGATTCAACAGGGTGAAAGTTTGTAATAGCAAAACATCCTGTAATCATTAAACTAATAGCTAACCGCTAAAGGCTGATCGCTCAATTTAGGTGATATAGAAAAGACGAAATGTGAAGAATGGCTGGGGGACTAGGATTCGAACCTAGATAGACAGATTCAGAGCCTGCAGTCCTGCCATTAGACGATCCCCCAGTAGAGCAGTTTAAGGGCCGGGAAAAAAATAACTTGGCATTTTCGCATCCCATCTTCACCACATCTTTAATCGATCCTCAATCGCAAAATCCTCAACATAACACTGCTCTGCCTGCGATTTTACTCAATCAGATCGATTAAATCTATGGCAAATCCGGGCGCAAACTCTACCAATTTATTTTTTACCCGGCCCTAAATGTGATATATAAAAATTTTAGGATTATAAGTCAATATCCATAATCATTATTCAACAATAAAACTCGCATATCCAACGACCTGTACATAGTCTCCTGTCACGTCGCCTGACGTAGCATATCGAATCAGTTTAGCGGAATCTGCTCCTAAGGCCAGAGACGCCACCAAAGTCACAGTAGTCGGTATTACCCCACACATTGATATATTATGTCCTCTCACGGTTTCCAAAAGACCCTGGGGGTCTAAGGCGAGGACCTTATCAATAGCCAGGCGGTCTTTGGACTGGGCCTGCTCCTGGGACTCATAATGGGTCATGTCGGTGCTGGCAACTAACAATACAGGTTTTCCTGTCTGTTTTACCGCCTCTGCTATTGCAGAACCTATCTCTTTACATACGGAAAAGGATAGGTCTTTTAGGCAAACAGGTACAATACTCAAACTGGGCTGGCGGTATTGCAAAAATGGTATCTGGACCTCCAAGGAATGCTCGTATGTATGTGCCAGTGCATCATCTTCAAGATAATCAGAGAGTTCGACCATCAGGGCTGCAAGGTCCTCTGAGATGGGGACAGTACCCATAGGCATGGACCATGCCCCCGCGGTCATTACTGCTGCCGGAGACCCAACTCCTGTATGGCTCGGACCTAAAATAATAACGGTTTCAGGCACTTCGACCTGGGCATAGGCTGCTCCGGCCACGGCCCCTGAATACATATAACCCGCATGAGGCGCAACTATTGCCTTTGCCGATCTTGCTTCCTTGATAGGACCTATTAACTTACCAAGCTCGTAGTGAAGCCGTGTGGGATTTCCATCATAAAACTGGTCAGCTACAGCGGGTTGGCGTACCATGGTTTAATATCCTCCAAGTCTGAAGACATCATCTATTATATTATTTCCTGATTACGCTGAAAAAAGTCCTTTTTGAGCCCCCATCCCAAAATAGCTATATAAGTTACGAATACGTAACATATATATTACGAATAAGTTTTCGTTATGTTTTTAGATTGACGGAGACTTTTTGCAGTGTAATCAAATATCTTTTCTGGTGTTGTTCTAATCTCTATCGAATGTGTCAGAAACGCGTCTTCCATCAATTTCATATGTCATTTCCTCACATAATCGCCGCGAAGCAGGAGCGAAGCCTGCGCCAAACGCAGTTTGGGGCAGGCTGAGTCTGCTGAATTCGCCGGTTGTGAGGCGCGAAGCGGCGAGCCGGCTGGCCGAGCAGCTTGGGAAAAACTTCGCGCGGAGTACAAGTGGTGGAAAAATCTCGAAAAACCGCGCGGGCCTGCCAGTCCGGTGGAGCGCCTTGTGTGCCATAAATTATTTATATCAAGAACTTTGAATTGGGGGTGTCTTTTTGGTGTGCCCCAAGACGGACATAACTGTTGCAACCATTGATGAAACATCTCCCATATTAGCAGGGATAATCATGGTGTTATTCTCTTTGGCCAAATTTCCAAATTCTGCGATATACTTTTCTGCCACTCTTAAATTTGCGGCTGTTTCTCCTCCGGCCAGATTTAAAGATTCAGCAACTTTCTTGATCCCTTCAGCTGTGGCCTGTGCAACCAATTCAATTTCTTTTGCTTGACCTTCAGCCTCATTTATACGTTTTTGTTTCTCACCTTCGGACACTTCAATAGCTTCTTTTTTTAAACCTTCTGCACGGTTTATTCGAGACTGCCTGTCTCCTTCAGATGTTGCTATAGAGGCACGTTTTTCTCGCTCCGCTTTCATTTGTTTTTCCATTGCGTCCATAACAGTTTGGGGAGGTCTGATATCTTTTATTTCATAGCGCAATACTTTAATGCCCCAATTTTGTGCTGCCTCATCTATTGCAGAAACTACTTGTTGGTTCAAGATTTCACGTTCTTCAAAAGTCCTATCTAATTCAATTCTGCCAAGTACTGACCTGAGAGAAGTTTGAGCAAGTTGGCTCGCCGCAAACCTATAATTATCAATACCGTAGGCGGAAAGCTTACTATCTATAACTTGGATGTATAAAATACCATCTACTGATACGGATACATTGTCGTTAGTTATGCAATCTTGTGATGGGATGTCCATTACTTCTTCTTTCAGGGAACGTTTGTAGGCAATATTCTCAATGAAAGGCACAAGGATATGGAAGCCTGCACTGAACGACTTACTATACTTACCAAGTCGTTCAATAATATACTCTGACCGTTGAGGAACAATGACAGCTGTTTTAAATAATAAAATTATTATGATTACTGCAAGTACACCAACTACAATTAATGATTCGCTCATTTTTCCCTCCTTATAAAGGTTTAACTTTGAAAGTGAGCCCATCCTCTGACTCTTGGCTTCCTATTAAAACTGATTGTCCTTCTTCAATTTTTACATCTGAAATAGCCCTCCAAAAACTCCCCATGACTTTTATCTCTCCAGGCATGCTTGGTGTTATTGTTTTTGTCACTATAGCTGTTTTTCCAATTTTTGAGTCTGCATAGCGGTCATCGATATCATCACGGGTGATTCCCTTAAATGTTTTTATGCTGTATTTGCGTAAAGAAAAAAGAAGAACCAGAGAGGAAACAGTGAAAATTAATATTTGGATCGTTAATTCAATATCTGTCAGCCAAACAATTAATCCAGCTATCCAGCATCCGGCTGTAAAAAAAATTAAGATGAACCCAGGAATTAATAACTCTGCGATTAAAAATACAACGCCCACAAGAAACCATATTAGCGAAGGTGAAAGATTCATTATTCTTACCATTTTAATTGTTGATATTGTTAATGGCTACGAGGCACAATCGCCGCGGATCAGCCGCGCGCGCAGTCAGCTGTGCAGCCGCTGGTTGTGAGGCGCGGAGCGCCGAGCGTCCCGTCCCCCAAATTTCCAGACGCAAGATCTCAGCATCAGGATTGTTAATCGACAAACCACAAACCTCCACTGGCTCACCATAATCTTGTCTAATCTAATACCATGGATCAAATCTCCACCAGCGGCGTTTGCAAAAGATGATACATCGGCTAAAAACTCTTTTTTCTCTGTAGGATGATCGCTATGCAATGATTCCTTATATTCAAGGGTCTTGCCTTCTGGTACATTATTATCTACCAAGGCCTGAAGATCGCTTTCCTCAATAGCCTCAAAAAGTTTATTAATTGACATAATAAGTCCCTCCTCATTTACCAAGTTTTTCAATGATTAGGGCCAAAAGCGGATCCCACTCTTGGGTAGGCAAGGGGTAAGTAAGGGGT
>DFBQ01000104.1:3721-10153 GCA_002367355.1 Deltaproteobacteria bacterium UBA3076
GGGGGCAGTGAAGGTGACTCGGCCTTTTTTGTTGCCGGATATGTACTCTCTCATCCATACAATCTTTCTGGACGTCGGGAAATACTCACTCAGACCCAATTCCAAAGACCCCGCCTTGGCTTCCACTTCATAATCAACATAGATTTGCCAGCCTTCCTGTAACCAGAAGTACTTCAGTCCAATGTCAAACGAGCCGCCCGCGCCTATTAATACCCCGCCTTTCTTATGGCCGGAAGAGTTTCCCAAAATGGTGACGACACCGCTGGCATACAGGGATATAACTAAAGCGAAAACCAAGAGGGCAATCGGGCCAATGGTGGTGATATTAATTTTCCCAAATCTCATCTTGGACAACCTCCATAGGGAACTATATCTGAGCTGATAGGAAATCGCTTTTTGCGATTAGACCACTCGATTGGTCGCAAAAACGAGATCAAGTACTCGTCCAGTCCGAGGTGCCGCACCGCTCCGGCTTCAGTCTCCGCCTGCGCACGTAATTTCTCCTCGTACGTCCGCCTTCTCCTGTGCGCCAGGATATGAAACGCAAAGTTAAATACCGTCGCTGCGGCAAGGGCAACCCAAATTGGAAATAAATCCAGAAAAGTCGACTTAGATAAAAGTTGGTAGCCCAGAACCACTAAAGCATATTGGACTGTAAATATTACTTGTCTGCCTACTCGCGTCCTTTTTGCTTCCGGATAGAGCAAAATGAACGCCATATTCCATAGAGCCAGGACGAGCAATATGGAGGAAATAACAGTTGCCAGGACTACGAAAACACTTCCAAACGAGACTGCGATTGCTCCCGATGGTATCCCAAATTCCCGGCAATAGCCCCATTCGTAGAGGAAAACCATCCCGTAGCACAACGCCGGCGCTGCTGCAATAGTTGCCGCCTCGGTCAAAATGGGCTTGGCTTCCGCCGTAGATCGCATTTGTCTCGGACCTCTATAGTTTCTTTACTCCAAGTGATTATATGATTTTACGGTTATCTTGCGTTTAAATACCAAAAATAAAAAATGTTAACAAGAAAAATATAATTACTTATGTTTTTATATAGCCGCTTAACACTAAATAAATAAAGATAGACGTATGCGGATAAACACAATGAGAAAGATTCCCGCCGCCCTAAATGCACAGTTCGACGCTTTATTGGTCAAAAACAAAATACCCCAAAAATTTTGACCTGTGCGGTTACACGTTAGATTGTGCAACACACGAAAAAGAAAAGAATTGTCACAAAAGCACGAAATGTCGAAAACACGAACAGTATATCAGCAACTTGATAGTATAGTAATTTCCATTTTAGACACGGATTACTCGGATGGCCACGGATTAGGCAGTATAATCAGTGAAATCCGTGTCAGAGATTTTTTTTAAATTCGCCCAAAGGGTGTTAACTTGATAGTATAGGAATTTCTATTTAATTTCTATGTCTTGTTTCGTGTTTTCGTACCTTCGTGTTTTCGTGATTGATTTTAAATAGTTTCTTAACCGCATAGATCACATAATTTCAGTAAAACTTCAGTTAATTAACTACGAGTTGTGACTAAATCGGTGTCAAAAAACACTATGCAGGCCGAGGAGCTGAAAAGGCTCATCACGCATTACCAGATCCGGGACTCTGTCAAAAATACCGACCTGGATGCAGAAACAAGAGAAAAAATCCTGAGAAGGGCAAGGGTCGTCGGCCACGAAGTCTATTATTACAGAAAGGCCGACAGGCTTATGCCCCTTGCCAGACAGGCTATACTCCAAGCCGACAGCAATGGAACCGATCTGCCATCCGGCTGCGTCTGGTGGGCAGGCTCTCTTGGCCAGGCCCGGGGCAGAATAGGACGAAGCTGGTGGGCCCCCAAAGGGGGGCTATATTTATGTCTGGCCCTGTATCCATCACTTTTTACTGAGAACTGGTCTTTTTACAATCTGGGAGTAGGAGTGGCTATTGCCCAAGTCTTGAGGGAAGAAGGAGTCTCGACAAAGATCCGCTGGATTAATGACGTATTAATAAAGGGACGCAAGATGGCCGGCATCCTCACAGAAGCAGTCAGGGCACCCAATTCCGGGCAGACATATCTCCTCTTTGGCATAGGGATCAACGCAAACATGGAAACCTTTCCTGAAGATCTCGCATTTGCCACATCTCTTTCCATAACTACAGGTAAACACTGGTACACAAAAGAGCTTGCAGCCCAAATCCTGGCACGGATCGGCTGGACCTTCGGGCTTATTCACCAATGGGAATCCGACTGTCTGAATACTGAACCTGGATACCTGCCCCAAAATCCTGTAATAAGGGACTGGAATCTCCTGAGCGACACCTCGGGGCGTAGGGTGATCTATGGTCTGAATGCTGAACTCAATCCAGAGTTTGAAGCCTTGGCTCAAGGGATTGCGCCTGACGGAAGCCTCATGCTGACCCTGGATAATGGTGAAGAGGTCAGGGTTAATTCCGGGGAAATTCGTTATTAGATAGAAGGTTAAAGGTAGAAGGCTGAAGGCTGAAGTTAATTCAGGGGAAATTCGTTACACCTAAATTGAGCGATTAGCCTTTAGCGGTTAGCTATTAGTTTAATGATTACAGAATGTTTTACTATTACAAACTTAGGTATTAGCTGTTAGCGGTTANNGGTTACTAACACCTAAAAGCTAAACGCTAATGGCTAACAGCTAATCGCTCAAATTAGGTTACACTGAAGCCTGATCCTGCAAATATGCCTCGATAAAGGGATCCAGATTTCCGTTCAGCACTTCACTCACATTGCCAATCTCTACGCCTGTGCGATGATCCTTGATTAGTTGATAGGGCTGGAGCACATAGGACCTGATCTGGCTTCCCCAGGCTATCTCCTTCTTCTTCTCATGGGCCTGGTGCCTCTCCGCATCCTTCTTTGCCTTCTCTCGTTCGAAGAGCCTGGCCTGTAGGATCTTCATGGCAATAGCCCGGTTTTTATGCTGAGACCTCTGATTCTGACACTGAACAACTATCCCTGTTGGTAAGTGAGTGATGCGGACAGCCGAACTTGTCTTGTTAACATGTTGTCCACCAGCTCCACTGGCCCGGTATGTATCTACACGTAAATCTTTTTCATTAATATCAATTTGAATGGTCTCATCCAGCTCTGGAGCCACAAATACAGAGGCAAAGGAGGTATGCCGCCTCCCCGAAGCATCAAAGGGCGAAATACGCACCAGACGGTGCACACCGGCCTCAGACTTCAGATAGCCATAGGTATAGAGTCCCTCAGCCAGAAATGTCGCACTCTTTGTACCGGCCTCATCTCCGGGCATAAGATCCAGCATTTTGACCTCAACCCCCCGCCTGTCACACCAGCGGAGATACATTCTCAGCAACATCTCGGCCCAGTCCTGGGCCTCGGTCCCTCCTGCCCCGGCATGAATTGTTACAATAGCATTATTGCGATCGTGCGAACCTGAAAGAAGTCTTGAGAGTTCAATCCCGTGTATCTTTTCATCAAGTTCCTTCAGCCCACTACTTACATCTTTAAGGGCTGATAAATCTTCTTCTTCTTCTGCCATTTCAAGCAGTAATTCAAGCTCTTCATACTGCTCGGAAAGGTGGTCTAAATCCTCTTTTTGCTCTATCAGTAAAGATCGTTCTTTTAGCAACTCCTTGGATGTAGGGTCTTCCCAGAAATCCTGACGGAGCATCTCCTTGTCTATTTCAGCAAGACGCTTATCCAAAGTCTCCCGATCAAAGATAACCCCTCAGGAGCTCTAAACGTCCGCTAAGATCCTGCAAGTGCTCCTTAATTTCCTGTATATTTATTGTTGTTTTATCCGTAGTCGTACTCATCTCATGCCTCCTTTTGGACTTTTCTCCAAAATGGAACTACTGCCCAAAATAAACAAAATAATAATAACCATATTTCTCCGTATTTTACATAAAAAGTATGACCTTTGCGAAGGCGAATTCGCCCTTCTATATAACATGGCTCAAACAGCGAAGTTTTTGCCATTCTCACGCCACATGGGCTGATCAGTGAGCTGACGCCTGTATTGGCCGCTCGCACCACCCACCTGCGGGTCTCAACAGCCCGGAATATCGCCATGATCTCATGCTGATAAGGCGCTCCTGTACGGCCAAACCAGGCGTCATTTGTGAGAACGGCCAGGAAGTTGGCCCCTTCCAGCACGGTTTCTCTGCTGAGAGTTGGGAATATGCTCTCAAAACATATCAATACGCCAATATAAAGATCCTGTTGGGAAAGGGGCATGGATGTGATTCCAGGACTGAATTGGCCTACTGCGGGTATAAGACCCTGTGCCCACGCAGTCACCCATCCCCAGGGCAGATACTCCCCAAATGGGACCAGGTGCCTCTTGTCATATCTTCCTTCAATAGCACCATCAGGGTCAAGGAGATAGACGCTGTTCAAATATTCCGCTTTCCCTGCGCTATTATTACGATATGCCGGACTCCCGAACAACAGGGCAACATCAAGATCCCTTGCCACGGACCGGACCTGTTCACCTAATGGACCTGGGACCTGAAAATAAAAAGGGGCAGCAGTCTCCGGCCAGACAACCAGCCAGTCAGGTGCCTTTACTCCATGATCCCG
This sequence comes from Deltaproteobacteria bacterium UBA3076, assembly GCA_002367355.1. Lineage (GTDB taxonomy): Bacteria > Desulfobacterota > Dissulfuribacteria > Dissulfuribacterales > UBA3076 > UBA3076. The sequence continues at coordinate 8,305 of DFBQ01000104.1, forward strand.
GTCTGCCCCTGAGTTATCGAGTCCTTCAATGGCCTTTAAACTAAGCTTACCATAAGTGTCGAGTGTCGCAACTTGAAAGGCCGGGTCCCACTTCCTCTCCTGTGGGACTGCACCCTGTATGGCAGCGACTCTGAGTTCAGGAAGTAGGTCATCATTATGAGCAATCTTTTCCATCCGCCATTCGCCAAAAAACCATAGACCCGCCAGGCAGACCAGAAACAGGCCCAGTTGGACCGGCCTTACCCGCTTACCCTGTAAAAAAACCGAATCCTTTGCGCCTGTATTCAGAAAGCCCTTAAAAAACTTCCAGATCAATACATTCAGCAAAACAATCAAAAAAGTAAGGCCGTAAGGTCCCCATATCTCCGCTGTCTGGATCAGGGATGGAACAGGTTCCAGGGTGTAGGCCAGATATCCCCATGGAAATCCGCTCAACACATGGCCCCTGGCCCACTCAAGCAGAGTCCAGGTCCCGGCAAGGGCAAGTGATGAAGGCAGGCAGGACCTGCCGGCAGTCCAATACCCCACAAGACCGGACCAGATAGCGGGATAAATAGCCAGATAGCACACCAGTAACCCGAATACAGGCCACGCAACCCAACCGGGTAAATTCCCGTAATGGGAAATAGTAGGCGATATCCACCACAGGAGCGTGCCGAAATGGACAATACCGGACAGGAATCCCATCCTGCAGGCATAATGCCATCCCTTGCCCCACACGGCCTCTATCAAGGGCACAAGGGCCAGTGCAACTGCGGGAAAACATGAAAAAGGCGGAAAGCAGACGCTCAACAGGAGGCCTGAGAATGAGGCGAGTAACCAGGGCACCTTTAACTAATCGCTTTCAACTACTTGCATATTAAGACGTCACCTGACGTCTTTAACCGGTTCTGTCACCCGTGTGTATCATAGGAGTAAAGAATCTGACGTTCCACTGGCATGCGCTTTTCCGGAAGCTGTGGGGGCGGCCAGTCGGAGGTCATTTCAAGGAGCTTGGACCTGGAAGGTATTGCATCCCAGCCATAGGCAACTGCCCGTTTTCCCCGAACATCCAGCAGGGCAGCCTCAATAAGGCTGGCCTGGACCGCCCAGGGTATTATGTAATCAGGCTCAAGGAGCCGGGCAACTGCGATAGTACCCGATTCCCTGGTAACTACAGAGCCTGGTCCACCTCTAATAACCATAAGAAAGCGACCGTCAATATGCACCACTAAATCCGCCAGGCAGAGTACCTTCTGCCGGTCTATTTCAATTAGGATTTCCCGATCAACCTGGAAATCCGAAATCCTGTAGCCAAGCTCCTCCATCAGGAACGGAGCCATTTTCTGTCTGATCCTTTCCCTGTCCGTATCAAGCACCAGTTTCCCGGTAAAATAACATGGGATTTTTACGAATACGGAGGCCTCACAAGTAAGTGCCATGATAGTTTACACCTCTTTCCTCTCAATCTGCTCAAGCAGTTCTTCAGTTCTGATTACACTGCAAAAAGTCTGAAGTAAAAACTTAACGCATGAAACGGATATTGTCCAAGAAAAGTGTAATAGGGGTATGAGGATCTAAGCTGTCACGTGACCGTTCACGGGTTCAAAGGTTCTGGATTCACAAAGTGTAAGTTCAAACTGATTTCAGAGAATTAGCAGCGCTACGGTGGGAACGGGCGCATTTACAGGTTGGGGGAGGAGTTGATATAGGGGTAGACAAGACATCAAAAAAAGAGCGAGAGCGATGCTGAGTTTGCTTGATGCCTTATGTGACATCCCTTCCCTACAACCCATGTCGGTCGCAATAACGAAGGCCCGGAGCCTGAGCCAAATAGTTCTTATGGCTTTGCGATTGGTTTGTAGCTTAT
>DFBQ01000039.1 GCA_002367355.1 Deltaproteobacteria bacterium UBA3076
GGAAGATCTGTTACGGGAGTTTGCCGAGACCGAACAAAATGCCTGGCTCCAGGATCTGACACCGGAATACGAACTCCTGAAGGCCGAGTGCGATGGCTCCAGTCCCGAAAAGGATCTCGACTTTCGTGTTAGTGAGAATGCCGTATTCGGCTGCCTGTTTTTACAACGGGCCTTCTGGAAAAACAAACTGAAGACATTGCTTAAGAATCGGCGTGACCGAATCGCTGCCGTCTGCAACCATGTACGGCGTCTGTTCGAAGCCACTTGGGAAGACCGTTTTCAACTGATAAGCAAATTGATTGCCTGGGAATATCGAATCAGTGTATGAGCATAGGAGTAATTGCTGAGGATGAATATACAGTCCAGTCAATCAAACAACCGACAGTGGTTTGAGGAAATATATTGTGGGTATTCAGAGTGATTCAATCTGTCTTACCCGTGGTCCTGGCTCCTTTTGACAGTCAATCGGAGTCAGACAATTCGAGGATAGACTGAGAGTCTTTTGTATCTCTCAGTGTCAGGAAATTGTTGATGAAAGTGTTTGACAAGGACACCGCAAATTTCAAAAGATCCTTGACATACCCGCGGCCGTGTTGGTTAATCAACCCGGTATTTGCAAAGTCATTTCAAATGCCGATATGAAAATCATGACGGTGAGTGCCGACCAGTGGCTCTCCCTGCTTCCGTAATTCATCTGACAGAGACATTGTTTCCGGTTTCACTCGTAATAAAGTGATATTTATATAGCTTTCTTCTCATCACTGCCGGCCCAGGTCTGATACAGCTCCTGGTAGATGGCACTGCTCCCTATTAATTCTTCATGGGTTCCGCGGTCTACTATTCGACCATGGTCGATAACTATGACCTGGTCTGCGTTGATGATCGTGGAGAGCCTGTGGGCAATCACTATGGTTGTCCTGCCTTTCATTACCTCATCAAGGGCCTTCTGGATCGCCTTTTCAGAGATGCTGTCAAGGGCGCTTGTGGCTTCATCCAATATGAGCAAAGGAGGATTCCTGAGGACCGCTCTTGCCATGGCTATCCTCTGGCGCTGCCCCCCGGATAGATTGAGCCCCCTTTCTTCCAACATTGTGTCATAGCCCTGAGGAAGTGCTGCAATGAAGTCGTGGGCCTGGGCAATTCCGGCGGCATTCTCAATCTCCTCTATGGTGGCCCCTCCAGGCCTACCTGCTGCAATATTTTCAAAGATTGTATCGCTGAACAGGAGGACGTCCTGGGTGACTATGGCCATCTGGTGTCTCAGGTCCGTGAGGGAGATCTTGCGGAGATCTATCCCGTCCCAGAATATCGTTCCGGAAGTGGGATTGTAGAACCTTGGGATCAGGTCAACCAGGGTGCTCTTACCCGCCCCGCTGGGTCCGACAATAGCAAATATTTTTCCCGCAGGTATGGTGATATCTATTTCCTGTAAAACCTGTACATCTGTCCCGGGATAGGAAAAAGAGACGTTTTCATACCTGATTTCCCCTCGCAGTCCATCAAGGGCCTGTCCCCGGCTTTCCTCCTGTTGCTGGTTAAGGAAATGGTCTACCCTTTCAAATACACCGAGGGTCTCCTGGAGTTGGGTATAGGCCCCACCCAATTTTTTAAGGGGCGCGAAGGCCATGACTATGGCCGTAAGAACGGAGAAAAAATCTCCGGGGGTCATCTCTCCACTGGCAACAAGGCTGCCGCCATAGCCCAGAATCGCTGCAACAGCGAGACCGGAAAGGACCTCGATCAGGAACTTTGTCCCTTCTTTGAGCCGTATGACTTTGGCCATATGGCGATAAGTAGTATGATTTTCCTTTACAAATTGACCGTCCTTGACCTTCTCCATGCCGAATATCTTCACTACCTTGAAGCCCTGAAGGGCCTCACTTACACGGTGCGTCAAAATAGCGAGATACTCCTGGACCCTCTTTCGGCGTTTTCGTACCAGGCGGGAGAGAAAACGGGTCCCAAGAGCAATAAAGGGAAGGAGAATAAAGCTCAACAGGGCCAGGTCCCACCGCCGATAAAGGGCCACTCCCATGAGGACTATCACAGAGGGGATCTGGAGCAGTAATGTCCTCAGGCTCTGAGACAGAATATTGCTCAGTGCCCCCACGTCGTTCATGAGCCCTGAGAGCATATCCCCACTGGTGGAACGGGATATAACAGATACCGGCAGACGAATCAGGTGAGAGAAAAACCGGTTCCTCAGATCACGGACCAGTTTCATGCCGGCGGTACGCATGAGGTATGACTGGAGGAAGCTACACGCGCCACGAAGGATATAGAGAACAATAATCCCAAAAGGCAGCAGATATATATATTTGTAGTTCCCTTCGACAAAGATCTTGTCCATTGCGGGCTTCACGAGCCAGGCTATTGCGCCGTTAAGTCCGGATACGATAAGGCTGAATAATGTAGCCAGGATTACGCGTGGAACATATGGACGAATCAGTCCCACCAACCGCTGCCGGAGGGTCGGATAAACAAGATTGCCTACAGGCTTCTGCTTGTAATTTGAGCCGGATTCCAGCTTAATAGGACTATTGTTAGATGGATTCACAACAGAGGAGGTTACACGATGCTCAGTACCATGTCATCAGAATCGAATAAAGACCAGCGCTAAATAAAATATGTAATTTCTCAATAAGTCCGGGCAAATCATATTTTGCGACTATCTAATGGATTCCCGCCTTCGCGGGAATGACGATTGGGTGTGAGCGCC
>DFBQ01000106.1 GCA_002367355.1 Deltaproteobacteria bacterium UBA3076
TAAAGTGATAAATGAAGGATGCCATATATTCAAAAGAGCCTTTTGTAAAATGAAAGCTGAACAGTCTGCCTTAGCAAGAAAAATACAGGAATTGACCGTACTTTACGAGATCAGCCAACTGCTGGTCTCTATTCCTGATCCAAAAGAGGCATTAGGCCCTGTTTTGGACATCCTTCATTCTAAAATGGGTATGAAGAGAGGAACAATAACCCTTTTAGACCCTGATACTCAAGAATTGGGTATAAAAGCAGCTCACGGGCTGACCGACCAGGAAAGGCAAAGGGGCCATTATCAAATAGGCGAAGGGATTACAGGAAAGGTGGTAGAAACCGGAGAGCCTGTCATTGTCCCACATATAGGGGAGGAACCTCTGTTCTTAAACCGCACCAAGGCCCGCGGGGATATCCGGAAGAGCAATATATCCTTTATTTGTGTACCCATCAAAATAGGTTCCTTTACTTATGGAACACTCAGTGCGGATCGACTTTTCAGCGAGGAAATTTCTTTTGAGGAAGACCTGAGACTACTGACCATTATTGCTTCCAATGTTGCCCAAGCCATAAAAATCAGCCGTATGATGGGGGAGGAAAAGGACCGCCTATGGCATGAAAACATTACATTACGGGAGCAGCTCAAAGAACGATATAGCTTTTACAATATTGTGGGCAGGAGCAACAAGATGAGAGAGGTCTTTGAAATGATCGACAAGGTCTCAGCAAGCGATGCTTCCGTACTCATCAGAGGAGAGAGCGGGACAGGCAAAGAGCTTGTGGCTAATGCCATCCACTACAACAGCTTGAGGGCGGAAGGACCGTTTATCAAGGTAAACTGTGCTGCTCTTCCGGAAACACTGATAGAAAGCGAGCTGTTCGGACATGAAAAGGGGGCTTTTACCGGGGCAACGCAAAGGAGGATAGGCAAATTTGAGCGTGCCCATAGAGGCACTCTGTTTCTGGACGAGATCGGGACCCTTAATCTCGCTGCCCAGGCCAAGATCCTGAGAGCGCTCCAGGAAAAAGAACTGGAACGGGTTGGAGGGGATGATACCATAAAAGTTGATGTACGAATTATCACCGCGACCAACAAGCCTCTGGAAAAGGCCCTTGATAAAGGAAGCTTCAGGGAAGATCTTTATTATCGCTTAAACATATTTCCAATCTACCTGCCGCCTTTACGGGAGAGAAAAACGGATGTTCTCCTGTTGGCGGATTATTTCCTTGAGAAGTACAGGAAGAAATACAAAAAAGACGTGAAAAGGATCACCACTCCTGCCATTGATATGCTCATGCGCTATCACTGGCCTGGAAATGTGCGGGAACTGGAAAACTGCATGGAGCGGGCCATGCTTCTCTGTAATAATCATGCTGTCCACAGCTACAACTTGCCTCCGAGCCTTCAGACATCCGAGTCATCAGAGACAGTTCCTTCCGGCTCGTTATCATCTGCCATGGCCGTTTTCGAAAAGGAATATATTGCTGATGCATTAAAAAATGCGCGTGGCAATATAGCCAAAGCAGCAAGGCTCCTTGACACATCCGAAAGAATTCTGGGCCTCAGGGTAAAGAAATACGGTATTCAGTCTAAACAATTCCGTTAAATTTGGAAATAAAGCATCATGGATTTTACCCAACCGCGCCCTTGCACGGACGCACGTTCCTCACGCACTGATTGCCCTCATTATATTGCATCTTGCTACACAGAATAGTAGAATAACATCACCGGAATGTGAGATTTAAAAGAAGATTGGGGGGAGATAATATGGCTACCGCTGTGAGAATTTCGGAAAGGCTTGTCCATGAAGCCAGAAAATACAGCAGGATTGAGCAGAGATCCATAACTGGTCAGATCGAGTATTGGGCAAGAATTGGTAAATGCGTTCAGGAAAACCCGGAATTAACATATAGCCTGATAAAGGAAATATTGATTGGAATTGAAGAATTAGACCATGGAGAGAAGACGGAATATAAGTTTGGTTAACAGCGTATGGCCATATATCAATCCAGAATATTTGAAAAAAGAGTTAAGAGATTTTCTAAAAAAGAAAAGAAGATACTGGATCAAGAAATAAAAAGGATAGTAGGCAATCCTTCGATAGGACAGGAAAAGAAAGGAGACCTTTCCGGTGTATATGTCTATAAATTTAAGATCAAAACACTCCAGTACCTCCTGGCCTATCGGATTTTTGAAGATAATTTGGAATTAATCATGCTCGGTCCTCACGAAAATTATTATCGCGACTTGAAGAGCTATCTGAAACGAAAATGAAATAAGGGCCTGGTAAAAAATAAATTGGTAGAATTCACGCCCGGATTTGCCATAGATTTAGTCGTAACTTCTCAATAAGTTGTAGTAGATTACTTTTTGCGACTATTCACTGGATTCCTGCCTTCGCAGGAATGACGTTTGGATGTAACTGCCCGTCATTCCTGCGAAGGCGGGAATCCAGACATCTTACCCTGAGTTATTGAGAAGTTACATTTAGTCGATCTGATTGAGCAAAACCGCAGGACTATCAGCGCTAATTCGAGGATTTTGCGATTGAGGATCGATTAAAGATGTGGTGAAAATGGGATGTGAAAATGCCAAGTTATTTTTTACCAGGCCCTAAGGGCAAATCGGGTAAGGGGGAGGTGACGAGCGTATACAACGGCGTCTACTTGAACTGGTAGATTCGCTGTGCTCCTTTACCTGCCGGTTATGCGGAGAGTTAGGCATGGCCTAGTCGACACGATTCGAAGGTAAACACATGCTGTCGAAAAAATCACGATTAGACAAAGACAAGATGGATCAAATCATTGCCGAGGCTCGGCGTCGGGAGAAAACCTATCGGGAGCAAGCGCTCAAGATGTACCCATGGATCTGTGCGCGATGCGGGCGCGAATTCACAGGCAAGAAACTTCGTGAACTCACGGTCCATCACAAGGATCACGACCACGATAACAATCCGCCTGACGGCAGCAACTGGGAACTGCTGTGTCTCTACTGCCACGACAATGAGCACCAGCGGTATCTGGATGAGGAATGGCATGATAAAGCGTTGCCGGGAGACGAGCAAGAGCCACCCTCTACCTTCAAGGCGTTCGCTGGTCTTGATGCTTTGCTGAAGAATAAAAAGTAACTGATCCAATAAACGGCAATGCCGACATGTTCATTACCGGTGATTCCCGGCAGTTGGGCAAGGCAATTATAGAGGTTTTTCTTGTATGAGTAAGTGTGGCTAATGAAGCAAAGCAAAGACATAAGGGTCTTTATATCCACCACTGATTCTTCCTGTGATGAGTGTTGCGCGGATCTTGGCCGCCATGCCTGAATTACACTGACCAAAGATAAAGGAGCGCTTTGCCTGGCATGTGCTGACCTGAACCATCTTATCTTTCTCCCTTCCGGCGATGCAGCACTTACCAGGCGCGCACGTAAGCACTCAACCCTGACTGCTGTTGTTTTGCAGTGGAGTCGTGCTCGTAAGCGATATGAACGGCAAGGATTGTTGGTAGAAGCTCAAGCCTTGGACGAGTTAGAAAGAGAATGTTTGACTGACAGCGAGGCCAGAGTTCGGAGGAGAGAACGTGCGGCAGAGCGCCGGGCGGAATTAGATCGCGAGTATGTGGAACGTTTTGCAGTGCATGTTCGAGAGCTTTTTCCTCAATGCCCTCCTGGAAGAGAGATTGCCATAGCTGAGCATGCTTGCCTTAAATACAGCGGCCGTATTGGTCGCTCGGCGGCTGCAAAAAGCTTCGATGAGGACTCGGTTCGATTAGCCGTTATCGCTCATATTCGTCACGCCGAGACACAATACGATGAGCTTCTGGCAAGAGGTTATGATAGATGGGACGCTCGCACACAAGTCGAAGAGGCGGTTGCTCGGGTATTGACTGAGTGGGGATCGCGGGAATAATTGTGTTCAACATTAAACAGGGGAATCGCCCAGTCATTGGTGGGGAAAAGAAAAGGGGCTAAATCTGTTCTTGATTCATATCTCAGTTTTTCATGAGGCAATGCTTGACACAAATTACACATATACTCATGCGACGTCTTGGACTGCAACGGGCCATCTCACTTGATGCTGATTTCGAGCGTGAGGGCTTTGAACTGCTTCCCCCACCATAAGCTTAAGAAAGGATCAACATGGCCAATAACAGACAGAACGTTGTTGTCCTTGGGGCAAGCCCGAAGGCGGATCGGTACTCCAACCAAGCAGTACGACTCTTAGTCGAACACGGATACCACGTTATTCCTGTCCACCCCGCGGTTGAAACCATTGAAGGCTTGGCGGTTACCCGCAAGCTGACTGACATCACGGACAACATTGATACGCTTACCGTATACGTTTCAGAAACCGTGTCGTCTTCACTTCAGAACGACATACTCCAGCTTAATCCCGACAGGGTCATGTTCAATCCGGGCGCAGAGAACACGTCCCTGCGGATAACATTAGAACAGCATGGAATTCGCACAGAGGAGGCATGCACACTCGTGTGACTAAAAACGGGGCAATTCTGAAGAACTCGACAAATTGATCCGGGATATTTCATGATGGCGCTGCCATCATGAAAATGCTGGTCATCACATTCTGCACTGAAAGAGACACTGATGAATTTCATATTCGAATGGGACGAAGACAAGGCCAGACGCAATGAGGCAAAACATGGCGTCAGCTTTCAAGAGGGTAAGACTGTCTTCAATGACCCGTTCGCGGTAACTGTTCCTGATCCAGACCATTCGGAGCATGAGGACAGATGGCTTGACATCGGATTTACCTCAAGAGGCAGACTTGTCGTGGTATGGTATACTGAAAGAAACGACCGAATACGCATAATCGGTTGCCGCAAGGCGACCAGAGATGAACGGAGCTGTTACAGGAAATGAACACATCTAATGACAACACGAACGAAATGAGAGAGGAGTACGACTTCTCTCAGGGGGTCAGGGGTAAGCACTACCGTGCCTACAGATCCGGCCATACGGTCCAGGTGACGAAGGCAGACGGTACGGTTGAAGAGCGTCATTTCACCCTCGAAGATGGTGCGGTGATGCTTGATCCAGACCTCAGGTCCCGATTCCCCGATTCGGAGTCAGTGAACAGGGCTCTACGCTCGCTGGCGGTTCACAGTTGATGCCGCGGAGGGCAGAACAAGCCAGATGTACGGGATCTCCTATCGTCGGCCCGTGATCTGTGCGTTGGCCGGGAGAGGAAATACATGATAGAAAAAAAGGGGAACGGTGCCAATCTCGGCTTTGAGAATCAATTATGGGCTGCGGCCGACAAGCTTCGGGGGCACATGGACGCCTCCGAGTACAAGCATGTGGTTCTCGGGTTGATCTTTCTGAAATACATCTCCGACGCCTTCCAGGCCAAACACAATCAGTTGGAAGCGACCAAGGACACCGAATACACTGACCCGGAAGACCGTGATGAGTATTCAGCCGCCAACATTTTCTGGGTGCCGAAGGAAGCCCGCTGGGCCAAGCTGCAGGCCAGCGCCAAGCAGCCGTCCATCGGCAAACTCGTTGATGACGCCATGGTGGCCATTGAAAAAGAGAACGCGAAGCTCAAGGGCGTTCTGCCAAAGGACTATGCCCGCCCGTCGCTGGACAAACACCGCCTGGGCGAGCTCATCGACCTAGTTAGTAAAATCGGCCTAGGTGATGAAGACTCACGATCAAAAGACATTCTGGGCCGGGTTTATGAATACTTTCTCGGTCGTTTTGCTGATGCAGAAGGGAGAAGGGGAGGCGAATACTACACGCCAAGGTGTATAGTGAAACTTCTTGTCCGAATGATCGAACCTTTCAAAGGCCGCGTATTGGACCCCTGTTGCGGGGCTGGCGGCATGTTTGTCCAAAGCGAACGCTTCGTGAAGGAGCACGGTGGTCGGCTGGGCGACATCGCCATCTACGGTCAGGAATCCAACCCCACAACCTGGCGGCTGGCCATGATGAACCTGGCCATCCGGGGTCTCGACGCTAACCTTGGCGGGCAACACGCGGACAGCTTTCATAACGACCTGCACAAAGACCTTCGGGCCGATTTCATTCTCGCCAATCCGCCTTTTAATATGAGCGACTGGGGCGGCGAGCGCGTGCGGGAAGACGCCCGTTGGAAACACGGCATCCCGCCGGTGAACAACGCCAACTACGCCTGGATTCAGCATTTCATCCATCACCTGTCGCCCACGGGCATCGCCGGATTCGTCATGGCCAACGGGTCCATGTCCACCAACACCACAAGCGAGGGTGAAATCCGCAGGAGTATCATCGAAAATGACTTGGTGGACTGCATGATCGCGCTGCCTGGCCAGCTTTTTTACACGACGCAGATTCCGGTGTGCCTCTGGTTTGTGGCCCGGAACAAGAAGAACGGCAAATTCCGCAACCGCAGCGGCCACACACTTTTTATCGATGCCCGCAAGATGGGTGCACTCATCGACCGAACCCACAGGGATTTCTCCGAAGAAGAGATCGACAAGATCGCCGCGACCTACCATGCCTGGCGCCTGTCTGCGTGCGGTGACGCACAGGCAGGCGGAGATGTAGGGGCAAATGTAGGGACAGATGTAGGGGCGAACCTAAGTGTTCGCCCTTGCCCTTATGAGGACGTGCCAGGCTTCTGTAAGAGCGCCGGCACTGACGAGATCAAAGAACACGGCTATGTGTTGACCCCGGGCCGGTACGTGGGCGCGGCTGTGATCGAGGACGACGGAGTTCCTTTTGAAGAGAAGATGGCCGGACTCTCGGCCACACTGTATGAGCAGTTCGCCGAAGCCGACCAGCTCGAAGCCACCATTAGGAAGAACTTGGAGGTTCTGGGTTATGGAGAAAGGAGGCAAGCATGAGCAATACGGATGAAATACGCTGGCAGCAGCGATTGGAAAATTTTAGCAAGGCATTATCCCAGCTTGAGGCGGCATGTGATAAAAAGGAGTACTCCGACCTTGAGCGAGCCGGGCTGGTGCAGATGTTTGAGTTCTCTTTTGAGCTATCATGGAAAGTTTTGAAAGACCTGCTCTTTTACGAAGGATATGATGTCAAGAGCCCGCGTGAAGTCGTTCGCAAGAGCTTTGAGATGGAGTACATCAACGAAGATGATAGCGAGGTTTTTCTTGATGCCATACGAAAACGGAATTTGCTCAGCCATACCTATGAGGAAAAAACAGCACGCGAAGCTGAAAGTCTGATCAAAGAGCAATACTACCCGCTGTTGCGCAGGATCTACGATACATTGGAGAGCAAGCGTACCTCATGACGGATGGACTTAAAGACAAGTACCGTAAAGCTATCATCGACATTCTCAGAGCCAATGAGCGGGTAGAGAAGGTTGTGCTCTTCGGCTCCCGGGCCATGGGAACGTTTACGCCGACTTCCGACGTGGATATCGCGCTGTTTGGCGATAACCTGACCCTGACCGACCATGCGAATCTTGCCGCTGTCATTGACGAACTCTCCATCCCACAGCGGGTTGATATTCTGCTGCACAAGTCCATCAAGAATGAAAAACTGATTAAGCATATAAAAAGGCATGGGGTGGAGTGGTATCGGCGGTCTTGGGCTATGGCGAGTGAGTGGACACCTACAACTGTCGGTTCCTTCTGCCCATTTACATACGGAAAAGGATTGCCCGAGAAAAAGCGCAACACGAATGGGAATATCAAGGTCTACGGTTCAAATGGGCCTGTGGGAGTGCACGACCAACCATTAGTTGACGAGCCGGGCATTGTTATCGGTCGAAAAGGCTCTGTGGGAGCCGTTCATTTCGCCTCTGAGCCATTTTGGCCAATTGATACAACTTTTTACGTAGTTAGTGAAGCTGACCGTGATCTTAACTACACATATTATTTACTCAAATCTATTGGCTTGGAGAACATGAACGCAGATAGTGCTGTTTCCGGTCTCAATCGCGATGCAGCACACGCACGCCAAATACTTGTACCTTCATACGACGAACAACGCACCATAGCCCATATCCTCGGCTCGCTTGACGACAAGATCGAATTGAACCGGCGGATGAACGAGATGCTGGAGGCGATGGCCCGCGCCATCTTCAAGTCATGGTTTGTGAATTTCGACCCGGTGCGCGCCAAAGCCGAAGGCCGTGATCCCCTGTCTGCGTGCGGACACGCACAGGCAGGCGGCCTGCCCGACGAGATTGCTGCACTTTTCCCCGACAGTTTCGAGGATTCCGATCTTGGAGAGATTCCGAAGGGGTGGGAGGTCAAACCGCTCGATGACATCGCACTATTGAAAACTCAAACCATTCAGCCCAAGAATTTTGCGGACAAGATATGGGAGCATTACAGTATCCCTGCTTTTGATGAGGGCAGACAGCCTGTCTGTGAGGCTGGGAAAGATATCAAGAGTGGGAAATATGCCGTTCCAGAAAACTGTGTACTGGCGTCCAAACTCAATCCACAGTTTCCTCGTGTATGGCTTCCTGATGTTCAGAATGCAGATTCTGCCATTTGCTCGACAGAGTTTATGCCCTTTGTGCCGAATATTAAAGGCTGTCGTCCCTTTCTTTACGAGATGCTTCAATCTCACCCAGTACAGTCTGAGATTTCGAGCCGTGTAACTGGTAGCACAGGCAGCCGTCAACGCGTAAAACCAAAAGAAATTGCTATGATGCCTTGCCTTGTCCCGCCAAAGGATGTGGTTGATACCTTTTGTGATCAAGTTGGTCTATTACATGACAATCAACTTTCAAATATAAGGCAGTCCGCAACCCTCGCCTCTCTCCGCGACACCTTACTCCCTAAACTCATTTCCGGCGAGCTGCGCCTGCCTGCCGCGGCGTTGGAGGAACTTGCGGCGCAGGCAGGCGTTTTGGATGCGGAGAAGTTCGCTGAGCCTGCCTGTGCGATGCACACAGACAGGGAGGCCGGCGCATGAACAACGAAATTGTATTCTACAGCACCACCGGATGGTGATAAAAAGGTCGAGGTATTGTTTCAGGATGAGGATTTCTGGCTGACGCAGAAAGCGCTTGGAGAATTGTTGGGTGTGAAGGTGCCAGCGGTCAGCAAACACCTGAAAAACATCTTTGAATCCGGGGAATTGGTGGCGGAGTCAGTTATTTCCATTTTGGAAACAACTGCCGCTGACGGCAAGACCTACAAAACCAAATATTACAACCTCGATATTCACCACCGCCGTTCCGTCCGTCTGAAGGGGTATGATTATTCGCAGGCAGGGGCGTATTTCGTGACCATTTGCACACAAAACAGGGAATGTTTATTCGGTGAAATTGTGGACAAGGAAATGATATTGAATGATCCGGGACGGATGGTGGAAAAATGGTACAGGGAATTGGAAAACAAATTCGCAGACATTGTATGCGATCAATGCGCAATCATGCCAAACCATTTTTTATGTTGAGCTCAACATAAAAAATGTTATGTGAAGTTCCGAATTATGTTGAGTTGCTTCTTCAAATGCGGTTATTTCAGGCAATTCAGCACAAATCACTTAACATAATCTTGAAACTAAGAGCGTTTTACCATTCGTCCCGCCTCGAAATACCCACAGTATTCTGATATTGCCGGAACCGTGTCGATTTCTCCTA
>DFBQ01000156.1 GCA_002367355.1 Deltaproteobacteria bacterium UBA3076
TCGGGAACGGTAATATCAGTGATTAAGCGTCCCCGATGAAGGTGGAAAGCCGTATCCACCACGACGGAATAGACTTCTTCCACATTCATCGACGAGTCACCTCCTTCGCGCCTTCGCGTCTTCGCGTGAGAGCTTTTCCCCAACGATCATAGTGCTCTGCTGGGAGAAATCCTCCTTGGTCAGCGCTCGCGTCTTGCCGCCGTGGGTGGGAAGGTCCGCCTCAATACCATCCTTCACCGCGAGGTAGCGGCTGTAGGCGTGCCCGAGAAACCCGAGGCCCATCACGGGCAGGAAGTACTCGTTACTGGCGTAGTTGGAGTTGGCCTGCCACAAGTTATATCTGCTGTACAATCTTTACAATATCACCATGCTTGCAACAAAGCGTGTGGCTGTAACCGAGTCCGTATGGGCTGAGCTATCAGATCTCAAGGGACCGGGAGAGACCTTCAGCCAGCTCCTCGCAGAAATGATAGAACGCGAGAAGAAGGCTCGGCTGATAGATCATCTGAAGAAGATCGCCGATGAAGGCGATTTTGTGGAGCTGCCCCTTTGAGTCGCAAGTTGGTGATCGATAGAAAAGCTCTGAAATATCTCTCGGAGCTTCCGGAGAAGAGCCAGCGACTCGTTAGGGCGAAGTGCCATGGCCTTTCGGAGGACCCGTTCCCTGGCCAGGGTGGCGATAAGGAGCTGCTGCATCTGGATTACAAGCTCTATCGATTACATATCGGCCGATCATTCACCATTTTTTATCAAATTTGCGAGGAGGACAGACTGGTCAAGATCCTGACGATAACGACCATCGAAAAGGCGCACAAGCTCTACAAGCGTATCGAGGAATAGAGCTGATGAGGATGGGAAAGGGACTCTCCATCGGTCATCGGTTAAGGAATTGTTAATGATTTATTGCGAGTTTCATGCCTGCTATGTACAGCTATTTGATATAGCTACAACAACCAGTATCACAAAATGTGGCTAATATTTCCGACGATTTTCTTAACCGATGACGAATGAGGGACTCTCACATCATCGGTTAAAGCCCTCAGAATCGATCAGCCGGTCGGTTGCCTCTATCCGCAAGAGGAGCGGCCCTGAGCTTTTCCATCGAATTCTGGAACTCTCGCCTGAGGTCCTCCTGGAAGCTCCGTCTGGCAGGATCTGCGCCGAGCCTCGTATTGTTCTTCTTTGAGAAGGGCCAGAAAGTCCTTGAGCACGGACTCGTAGCGGGCCCGGATCTTGGTCTTGTTGGTGAACGCCTCGACCTCAGTTCCCATGTGACCTTTCAGCCGGAGGGGAACTCGGCCTATCGGAGTATTCGGGCGGTTATTTTATGCCTTAGAAGGGAAAAGGCTGATCGAGGTCGGATATCGCATAGGTACCAAGTCTAATCGCGAGGTTGTGAACATTGATACGTTGAATTGAACGAGGCAGCAAATTGAAGGTCAGAGATGTTATCAAGCTGATAGAGGCAGACGGTTGGAGTTTGACACGTACCAGAGGGAGCCATAGGCAGTTCAAGCACCCGTTTAAGAAGGGACGTGTTACAGTCGCAGGCAAGCCGGGCCTGGACCTCCATCCCAAGACCCTGAAAAGTATATTAAAGCAAGCGGACCTAAAGGAGATCAAAGATGACTAGATATGCAATTATCATCGAGAAGGGCGAAAGAAATTACTCTGCATACTGCCCTGACCTTCCTGGTGTTGTCGCAGCCGGTGAGACTGAAGAGGAGACCGTAGAGCTGATGAAAGAAGCGATAGAGTTTCATTTGGAAGGACTAAAAGAAGACAATATTCCCATACCCGAGCCAACTACCTTTGCCAGAAGCGTCGAAATTTCTGTATGAGACGCTTGCCGGAAGTTCAAGGGTCCAAGGTCCCGGGTGCGCCTTTAAGAGGACTCACTTTAAGAGGACTCATGCCCCTGCCAAAGTGGCGATAAGGAGCTGTTGCATCTGGATTACAAGCTCTACAAGCGTCTCGAGGAGTGAGCCGACGTGGGTGAGAACGCATATGTGTATCGGTTAAGCCTATCCTTTCTCTGTAGAGGGTATTCACTTCTTACGAGCGTCAGGCGCCTCACTCAGACAAGATTTTATTGAATCGAGGGGTGAGTATCCTGTCCTGATTGTGACGCCATCTACTATGGCCTCCTGCACCAAAGCCCCCCCTGGCACCAAGCAGGCGACGACCGACAGGACCTCTGTGGACCCTCCGACTTCTTCACCTCCCTTGAGACCTGATAGTCACCCTTATTAGTGTTGTTGAATAATGAGATTTTTTAGCTCATCGGGGTTGAGGTTGCGCAGGAGCTGTCCGAGTACATCGTTGTCGAGTTCCTGGTATTCGCTCTTGGGCAGCACGCCGCGCAGGTTATCGTAGTCGCCCTCTATGGATTTCATCGCCTCGATGATGGCCTTGGCGCGGTCTTCGCTGTCGGGCAGGGCCACGAGATGATCGAACTGCGCCTTGGGCTGAAGGAAGATAGCGCTCTGCTGGGAGAAATCTTCCTTGGTCAGCGCCTGTGACTTGCCGCCGCGGGTGGGAAGGTTAGCCTCTCGATACCATCTCTCACCGCGAGGTAGCGGCTGTAGGCGTGCCTGAGAAACACGAGGCCCATAACGGGCAGGAAGTACTCGTTACTGGCGTAGTTGGAGTTGGCCCGCAGCGTGTCCGCCGCGCCCCAGAGGCGCTTCTCGATGGCTTCGATGTGTTCAAGTTGGGTCAATAAGTGATCCTCCCGTCCTTCATGTTCAGGGATGTTTTTATTTAAAAGCTCTCAAGCTCCATAATGCCTGATAACGGTTCTGGTATATCTGAAGTTTTTGCCGAATGCAAAAATTTGGGCGAACAAAGTGAGCCAGATATATCCTGTTATCAGATTGTTGTGTGGGCGGTTCTGTATATCACATTTATGTTTGATGCAAATTCACTCTTATTTCTCAATTAGAAAAATGTCTTTCAATGTATTTAACTAATTTTGGTCCTTTAAGCTGATCGGTTGCTGGATTAGTTCTTACAAAAAATTCCTCCCCATCATAATAGCAGGGGGAAGTAGAAGACTTACATACAACAAACAAAACTTTCATCCCATCAATATTAACAATGTCATAGTTAATGAAGGGATAAAAATCTTCACCTATCTTATCTTTAAGCAAATTTTTAAAGTGTAGAAGGAATTTGTCTTTACTTTTATGAAACTTAGCCATTTCTTCACTTAACCCGGTTATATTTCCCTTATCATCAACACCTATTAGCAGATTGCCTCCATCGGTATTTAGAAAAGCTACAATCGTCTTTAGCGAGGATTTTCTAATATTTCTGTCTTTTATGCCTGTGTGTATATTCAAGGAGAAAGTTTGTTTGAATTCTATTGTTTTAGATTCTCCATTTCTGATTAGAGACCGTATATAATCAACGGCACTTAGACTATTCAAAATCTTGAGCGTGTCATCTATTTTGTCTTGGATTAATATAGCGCTTTTTGGATTTAACGATAATTCCATCTTAAAATCATCAATAGATTTTTCTAATTTTTCAAGTTTATGATTAGCTGTAATAATAATCTTTTGTTCATTTATGCTTGGAATGGGGATGCTAACCTGTCCTAAGTCATTCTTTGCAATTTTTGGAATTATTGTGCCACTATATAAAGATCCTAAAATAAGCCTTCCAAGATCAGATGAGAAAAATAGGGAAACATATTCATTTAGTACGATTGATTGATCCAAAACAATTTGGAAGTAGTTCTGATGCTTCCGTGTTGTCTGACGTAGGTTATATGCAACTGGAGAGTTGCCTACTCTTGGTATATAGAGGGCGTTATTTCTTTCTTCAAAATTTTTATTTTGTTTTCCCGAATTTATTTCTGTGGAAACATTTACAAAGCGATACTCCTTGAATTCTTTATATTGCGTTTGTAATTTTTCAATTTGTTTGGTAATCTTATAGTTATCAAATCCTTTAAAATCGTATTCATTTACAAAAACCCCCGTCTCAAGATGGTGTGATGATTTATTATCTGTTAGGTTACGTAGAATTGATACTACTGAATCAGCATCACTTATCTCAGCAATAAAAAGTCTCGTACTTTCACTTCTGGAAACCAGTATGATGAGGGGTCTTAGGGACGTTTCGGGATAAAAGATATTTTCTGGAGCATTAAAAATAGCGTTGATATAGAAACCATAATCATTGAATACTGTTGTAAACCTTCTCCATTCTTGGGACCAAACAACAGGTTCTACCAAAAATAAGCCATATCCATTTCTGGTTAATTTGAAAAGGGATTTTAGGATTATAATCCAGTTTTTCCTGGCTTTGATGTCAATATTTTCATCTTTCCACTCTACTCTTTTATATTCTAATGGTAAATCTCCTATAATAAGATCATAGTTGTCATCAACTTGCTCTAAAACAGAGAAGGGATCACCAATGATAATGCCCGTATTGGAGTTGTTAGTTGCTTTAGGATAATAAGCAATTTCTGCATCAGCTATGTCTGCAACTTTGCTAAAAACACCGAATGTAGACGCGTTTATATACAAAACACTATTCAGAGAAAACTGATCCTTTATTTTTTCAGCAAGCATGTTTGTTGCCAATAGTCCTCTCCTTTTCTCATTTTCTTTTAGTCTCTGCATGTATATCCCTCTTGCATCCCTCTTGCCTCTAATTTGTAATTATACAGAACTTAAAGCCTACACAATATCTGATAACATTCCCAGCATATAAGAAGTTTTTGTAAAGCAAAAATTTGGGTGAGTGCCGTAAGGCACGAACCTTTTATGCTGTGTTATCTGAAGTGACGCAGCTATGATACATGCCTTATTCCTTGGGGTTTAATTGACTATTGCCAATAATTCGTGGATCGAACCACCAATCCCCGTCTGGATTGTTCCAAACGTAGCTGAATGGAAGCATTTGATGTTCCCTACTTAAAACATCAACAATACTCCAGAAAATCTCGACTCTGAAATGAAAAGGTTTGGTTTCTGCTAATATCGATAAATTGAAATGCCCAAAGATTATCTGAGATGGATTTAAATTCCACAATGCTTTTCCGGAGTAAAGGTCACCAAGGTTCGCTTCAAGTTGTTGATTATTGTGATACGGCTTGATGCGCAGTCGCAATTTAACGGGGATATCTTGACTTAGAGTTCTCACTGTACAAGAAACGTCTCCCCAAGACCTGATAACTGGCTGTCCCATGCTATCGAGAGCATGATATATATGTTTGCCGATTTTTATCTCGACTTGGCGTAAGTATTGGAGGGTATGTAATTCATATATCTGATCTCTTCGGGACTTCATTTCAAGACCTGAACAGATCAGCTCTTCC
>DFBQ01000007.1 GCA_002367355.1 Deltaproteobacteria bacterium UBA3076
AGCCTTTGGGTTCTGGTACCAGGCGTCTTTGTCTTCCGCGAGCCAGAACTTGTGTAACTCTGCCTTGAAACCAAGGCTTTTGTAGGGTTTGAATTCCAGATTGATCTGGGCGTCCTGAAGGTTCTTCCAGTCAATAAGATTCATTCGGCCGTACATTTTGTCCCTGGCCCCGAAGACCCCATCAAAGGTGCCTCTGTCACCATCTGTGGGGTTCTTGTCGCCTGAGGCATAAGAAAATTCAGCGCTGATCCGTGGAGTCCACGGGACTGTCTTGAATTGATAGCCGGCAAGCAGATGGTAACCGTAGGCATCCAGATCATCGTGACCCCAGTGGCCGGTCTGCCGGACAAAGGTAAAGTCGTAATCAAAACCTGGCAAAATTTCGGCATAGGTCCTTAAGCCGTAATAGTCAGAACCAAAATCGCCAAAGGTCAGGTCTTCACTCTTAAAATTGTGGTGGTGATCCCACTTTTTGACCCAAAAGGGCTCCAAATAGAACTTCCTGCCCTGCATTGGAATAAGGAAATGGCTGTAGACAGCGCAACCTTCAAAGAAATGGCGGTGATCGAGTGAGAACCTGTCTGGTTCATGGATAATGTTTCTGCCGTAAAATGTATCTACAAAGTTATCTCCAAATCTGTATGACAGTTTTACTGCATCCCATATATATCGCCCGGTGTTACCCCATTTACCAGGGCCAAAAATCCTTTTGTCACCATAGACTATTATCTGCCTGCCCCCTTTCAGACTGAGTTCTTGGCCAAAAAGATTTTTAAGCTCAAGGTAGGTGTCAAAGGGTTCCCAATAATCTTTGTTTGGATTGTTTTCAAGTCCCAATCTTGAGTTATAGAAGGCGCCATCAGGAAGGGCCACATCATAGGCCCTTGAATCCTGTAAGCCCGCAGAGATATGCACATACTTGTGCGGGTTGAAATCGAAGGTGAGCCGAATCCTTTGAAGCAAAAAGCTGTCGCTCGAATCGCCTTTCGGGGGATTTTTTCCGTAAAACTTCTGATTGAAGTTGTTCTCGTATTCCCACCTGTATCTTATATCAGCGTTAATCCTGAGCAGGTCATCCGCAACAGCAGAAGAAGAGACAAAGGCAAATAAAATTAAAAACACAAAACATTTCTTTCGCATACAATTCCCATATGCCTGATTAGGGAGTTCACTAATAATATTCTACCCAACACAAATGAGACCCGCCCGTCGATACTGTGGTCTTTCTGTAGAAACGGGTAGTTTTATTTCAGTGAAGTCCCTTAGTGCCTGATCGGAAACCCCAAATTTTGTTTTCTCAATTTAGGTCATGACAATTAACATATTAAGGTTACTTCCTTTTTTAAATTCAAAATTGTGTCTGAACGAAAAGGCCGTTTAGACACAATTTACTATTATGCCAGGCAAACATTGGCAGTCTTTTTTAGGCAAAATAACTTGCTGATTCAAGGACCGAGTTGTTAAAAACCATATGAAGGAAGATCCATTGTGTTCTATAAAAATGGCTTCAGTTTTATGGTTATATATATTTGGGAATAACGGTTGTCAAGACAAAGACATGAACTGCAAAATGAATATCTTATGATAAGCTTGGAGGCGTTATAATGCCGAGAAAAACAAGGCCCAGGTTCAAGCCATCTAACAAAGACATAAGTCCGGCTGACGCTGCGGTCAGAAAAGGCGGCTATGAATTAAAAGGACGGGTGTGGATAGAAGGTGCAAGCGGGACCTTTCTCGGTTGTGGCAGGGTGGTGCTTCTTGAGCGTATAGCCGAATTCGGTTCCATTTCAAAAGCGGCGAAATCAATGGGTATGTCCTATAGGCACGCATGGGAGCTCGTGGATTCCATTAACCGCCAGGCCGGGCGGCCTCTTGTTGAAACTTCTGTTGGAGGTAAGAAGGGAGGAGGAACGAAGCTCACCGAGGCCGGGAGAGAAGCGGTTGAAGGCTTTTGGAACATCTATGAAAAATTTAAGCATTTTTTGAACAAAGAAGGAGCATCCCTCCAATTCTAATTATGCCTGAACGAAAACCCCAAATTTTGTTTTCTCAATTTACCGTGAAAATACTTTTGGATTAGCCATAGACACGCAAGAAGAACACAGACTCGGTCCATACCGATGAACCGGCATCAGCATAAAGAGTAGATGAGCGCATCAATAACCCCCATCTCGCATTTTCCAAACCAGTTTTGCACCGGGTTAGGTCATTTATATGGTCATAACAGCATTGGATATGATTGATGTCATCAGCAATTCGTTGCGTCTTTGGAAGTTTCGAGTTAGTTAACTAGATGAGTTACGAGCTTCGGGAGTATTGTTCATGTTTATCTTAGGACTACAAGGAAGTCCTCGCATCAAGGGGAATACCGGCATTCTGCTTTCGACATTTCTTGCTGAGGCTGAAAGCCTCGGTGCCTATACAAAGCACCTGGATGTGGCACGTATGAGTATTACGCCCTGTCAGGAATGCGGCACCTGCGAAAAGGAGGGCTTTTGTCCCATTGATGATGATATGCAGCAGATTTATCCTCTGCTTCGCAGCGCAGACCTTGTCGTCATGGCTACCCCCATATTTTTTTATGGCGCTACAGCCCAGATGAAGGCCCTGATTGATCGATCCCAGGTCCTATGGGCAAGAAGATATATCCATAGGCTGAACGATCCGGGCAGTAAATGGCGCCATGGTTTTCTATTGTCCTTGGGGGCCACAAAGGGGAAAAACCTCTTTGACGGCGTGGGTCTCACGGCCAAGTATTTTTTTGATGCAGTAGGGGCGCATTTTAAAGGCAGCCTTACTTATAGACAGGTTGAAGGGCCGGGAGAGATAAAGCAGCACCCCACGGCCCTGACGGACGCGAGAGACAAGGCAAGGGACCTTGTGACACCCTTTCTCAATAGAAAAAAAATCCTCTTTGTCTGCATGGGAAATACCTGCCGCAGCCAGATGGCAAGCGCCTTTGCCCAGTATGGCGCTGGAGACAGGATTGAAGCTGAAAGCGCAGGGAGCTGTCCCGAACAAGAGGTCAACCCGCTCATGGTAGAGGCCATGGGAGAAAAAGGGATTGATATGGTTTTTTGCAGACCAAAATCCATTGAACAAGGAATTAGCCATGGAAAACCGGACTTGATCATATCCATGGGCTGTGGAGACACGTGTCCTCTTTTACCGGGAGTGCCAAATCAGGAGTGGTCTGTGCCAGACCCTGCCGGCAAGCCGGTTGAGATTGTGCGCAAGATAAGGGATGAGATAGAAGAAAGGGTTGGAAGACTTGTAACCGTTTAGGGGTTCAAAGGTTCAGGGTTCAAAGGTTCAGGGTTCACCGAAAAGTTGAACCGTTGATTACACTGCTGTGTGCACCATTGATGATATTGGGTTTTTATGCCATATGACACAGTCATGACTGAGCACAAAGTGAAATTCCTTCCCAGCGGAAGGATCGTTCTCGTCCAGGACGGAGAGACTATATCGCAGGCGGCAAGAAAGGCAGGTGTACATATAAATGCGTCCTGCGGCGGAAGCGGCCTGTGCGGAAAGTGCAGGGTCCTGCTTGAAAGCGGCACTATAGAAGGGGGAAAGAGCGAAAAGCTCACCGAACAGGATTATGCCTCAGGTATAAGGCAGGCGTGTCTGTCAGACATAAAGAGCGATCTTGTCATCCGAATTCCGCAGGAGTCCGTGCTTGATACCGGAGTGCTGGACACCGCCGTTCCTGTCCGGCACAAGGCCGGGATGTATGTCTTTGATATTGAGCAACTGAAGGAAGAGGGAATATTCGCCTCTCCTGTGGACAAGTTGTTTCTTGAGCTCTCCCGGCCTTCTTCAACTTACAGCATCGCAGACGCCGGCCGTCTTATCAAAGGCCTTGCCGATCAATATGACGAGCGTGGCATGGTTGTCGAGCTGCAGGTGCTGCGCAGGCTCAGAAGGATACTCAGAGAGGATGATTTTCGTGTCACAGTGACCCTGTCGCGTTCCGTGAGGAGACGTTTCAGGACCCGCGTGGTCAATATCCAGGCCGGCAATTGGACCTATAGGAATTTCGGATTGGCCGTGGATATAGGCACTACAACCGTATACGGTCAGCTTCTGGACCTGAATACCGGCCAAGTACTTGCCGAGGCCGGGGATTACAACGCCCAGATGAGCTACGGAGAGGATGTCATCTCCCGTATCATTCAGGCTGAGAGACCGGGCGGGCTCGGGTTGATGCAGTCCCTGGTCGTCTCCACCATCAACGGGATTATAGAGAAGCTCCTGGATTCGTGTGGGGTGAGTCGTGATGAGATAAGTTCGATCACGCTGGCAGGTAACACCACCATGACACACCTGTTCCTCGGATTGGAACCCCATAATATCCGGCGTTCACCTTATGTCCCTGTCAGCACCTTTTTCCCTCCCATACGGGCCAGGGATGACCTGGGATTGGATTTGGAACGTCATGCAGTGGCCCTGGTCTTTCCGGCCGTTTCCAGCTACGTGGGCGGGGACATCGTGGCTGGAATTATGGGTTCGGGCATGTACCGGACAGATGCCCAGACCCTGCTCATCGATATTGGAACGAATGCTGAAATCGTAATCGGAAACAGGGAATGGCTGGCCTGCGCAGCTTGCTCAGCCGGGCCTGCCTTCGAGGGCGGAGGGATCACTCACGGCATGCGTGTCTCTTCCGGTGCAATCGAGGATTTTTCTCTGAATCCTCAGAGCCTTGAGCCCATGAACATTACCATCGGCAACAAGTCCCCCAAGGGTATCTGCGGATCGGGCCTGCTGATCATTGTGGCCACGTTATTTGAGCATGGAATCATCGATCAGCAAGGTAAGTTCATAGTATAGGAATTCCC
>DFBQ01000138.1:0-20088 GCA_002367355.1 Deltaproteobacteria bacterium UBA3076
AGCAGAGGAACACTTGCCATACGCCCTCCCCTGTGTTGACTTCCGACACGATCAACTGCCTCGTCCTTCCCATTATGTACTCACGAGGCTCAATCACTTTAGCTTGCGCTTACGGCCTGTTGTCTTGATCGCCCTGTGCTTGACCTTTGGAATTACTCCCGCCGGCCCAGGGTCCTCTATCCAGTGGCTGGCCTGCCTTGCTGGAGCGGGATTCACACCCGCTGGAATATGCGACCTTGCCCGGCCGCACTGAACGGTTACGTTTTTCTATTGTATATGGTTTGGCAACAACATCACAAAAGCCGTATTTTTTATGGCTCTTTCTTATATTTTGACAAACAACTCCTGGTGAAGGAAGAGTGTAGTGTAAGGTAAGAGATCAGCTTTGGGAAGAAAATATTTGATCAGGCAGTTTTGAGGCAGTATCTGATGATCTTCAAGTTCCTGGGCGAGCCTTTCTGGCCCATTTTTTTGTCGTTTAGGCCACGACCCGGTGAAACTCGGAACTCAAAGGGGTCAGGAAATCGTAACTTCTCAATAAGTCCGGGCAAATCATATTTTGCGAGTATCCACTGGATTCCCGCCTTCGCGGGAATGACAGGCGCTCACACCCAATCGTCATTCCCGCGAAGGCGGGAATCTAGTAACTGCTACCCTGACTTATTGAGAAGTTACAGGAAATCCATCTAAGTCCCCTTTAATAAAGAGAGAGTTTGAAGTATCTTCATTTGACGTCACCCTGTCGTTAAGGCCAACGGGAGAACCTTGGAATGCAGAAAAAGCCAACCTATGAAAAACTGGAACAAAGGATCCAGGAGTTAGAGAGAGAGGCAGTCAGGCAGAAGAAGGCCGAGGAGGCGTTACGAAAAAACAAAAAAATGCTTGCCGAGGTCGCTGCCAAGAACGAAGAGCTTGATTCCTTTGTTTATAGGGTCTCCCATGATCTCAAGAGCCCCATCGTCACTATCGATGGTTTTGTTGGCGCCTTGAGAGAAGATTTCGGGGACGTCCTCCTGGAAGACGGACACAAATACCTCAGGTACATAAGCGATGCCGTCCGAAAAATGGAGCTTTTGATCAACGACCTGCTTGATCTTTCCCGCATCAAGCGCGTAACCCGAAAAAAGACGGGGTTCTCTTTTGCCAGGCTTGTAAAGGATGTCCTGAAAGCGCTTCAACCTCAAATCAAGGCTCGGGGCATTGTGGTTAACATCCAGGAAAATCTCCCGGTCGTTTACGGTGAAAGAAGGCGATTGGGGCGGGTAGTGGATAACTTATTGACAAACGCGATAAAATATATTGGAAAAGAGAATCCCTCTCCCCGCATTGATGTGGGAGTCGAAGAACAGGATGGCCAAAAGGTATTCTTTGTCCGCGACAACGGCATTGGCATTGAGAAAAGGGATTTTGATAAGATCTTCCAGGTCTTCCAGCGGCTCCCATCCGCAAAAAAACAGGCCAGAGAGGGCACGGGCGTCGGCCTGACGATTGTGAAACGGATCATCGAACACCATGGAGGCAAAATCTGGCTTATATCAGAGCCTAAGAAAGGTAGCACATTTTACTTCACCCTTAAAGACAAGGAGGCTTGAACATGGATTATGAACCTTCGAACATCTTGCTTGTAGAAGATGAGGAAGCACATGCTGAGCTGACCAAGCGGGCGATTCGAAAGGCAGGCAATGCAAACCGGATTGATGTTCTGACTGACGGAGAAGAGGCGCTTGACTATGTTTTCAACCGTGCCAAATACGCTGATAAGGCAAAGTATCCCCTCCCCGGCCTGATCATGCTGGACATTAAGCTCCCCGGCATTAACGGGATAGAAGTATTGAAGCAAATCAAGGATCATCCTGTTCTGAAGAAGATCCCTGTGATCATGCTTACCACCTCGGATCGGGAAGAAGACATTACCCGATCCTATAGCCACTATGCCAATAGTTATCTGACCAAGCCGGTGGGATTCAAGGAATTTGAGGAAAGGATCATGCAAATCGATTCCTACTGGATGCTACTCAACAAACCGCCTATCCTGGAAGCATGAGTATTTTTAGAGCGTGAAATGCCGGGTTCCAGAGGGGTTAGAAAATGAAGTCATTAAACGTTGTGATCATTGAGGACGAAGAAGCCCACTTTCAGCTCATGAAACGGGCTATTCATAAGGAATTCCCGCTTGCTTC
This sequence comes from Deltaproteobacteria bacterium UBA3076, assembly GCA_002367355.1. Lineage (GTDB taxonomy): Bacteria > Desulfobacterota > Dissulfuribacteria > Dissulfuribacterales > UBA3076 > UBA3076. The sequence goes on from DFBQ01000138.1 coordinate 2,181, forward strand.
GGTCGATTACTTTGAGGAAGGCTATGTTTGCCTTCAACGGCTCGATGAGATCAGCCCGGATCTCATCATCACCGATTACATCATGCCCGGCATGAATGGTATCGAGTTCCTGGAAGCTTTAAATCGAGAGAATAAGGACATCCCCGTCATCATGATCACCGGCCAGGGGAATGAGAATATTGCTATCCAGGCCATGAAACTGGGGGCCTGGGATTATCTGGTTAAGACCCCTGATTTTTTCACCTTGCTCCCAAGTGTCATTGAGAAGGTGGTTCGCGAACGAAAACTTAAAGATACGCTGGGCGAAACTGAAAGACGATTTCGGGATCTGGCTGAAAGTACATCCGACTGGATATGGGAAATGGACGCGGAAGGCAAATATGTTTATTCCAACCCTGTGGTCGAAAGTATACTTGGTTACCGCCCTGATGAGGTGCTTGGCAAGTACTTTTATGATTTTTTCTCTGAGAAAGAAATGGAGACCTCAGCACACACTTCCTTACAGGCCATGGCGGAGGGGAAACCGATTTTAGGCTTTGACAATTGTTATATTCACAAGGAAGGATATGTAGTTGTCTTAGAAGCCAAGGGCGTTCCGTTTTTTGACAAAGCAGGGAACTTGCTTGGCTGCCGGGGTATAAACCGGGATGTTACTGCACGCAAACGGGCCGAGGAACGTATTCATAGCCTCTCCCGACAACTGATGAAGGCACAGGAAACCGAGCGGCGAAGACTCTCTCGTGAGCTGCACGATCTGGTGGGGCAAGACCTTTCTGCCTTAAAAATCGGCATTGACACACTTTTTGATGATCAGCCGGAAGCCCTTCCTGCCATGAGACAAAGGGTGGCCAAACTCTCCAAGATTGCCTATGGAGCCGTAATGGCTGTCAGAGATCTGGCCTATGCCTTACGTCCTATTGGCCTGGATCAGTTCGGGCTAGCCCAGACTGCGCTCCGGCAATGTGAAGACTTCTCCGCCAAGACAGGGGTCAAAGTCGACTTCTTTGCCGCCGGCATGGAGGATTTAAGACTCGATTCTGATATTGAGATTGCCCTGTACCGCCTGATTCAAGAAGGGCTCAACAATGTTAAGAAACATGCTGATGCCACCGATGTGACTATCCGGTTGGTTGCCTCTTTTCCTAACATTATTCTCCGCATCGAAGATAATGGCAAAGGTTTTGATACTGAGAACCGGTTGGCTTCAGCAATCAATGAGAAACGTATGGGACTTCGAAGCATGGAAGAAAGGGTGGCCCTTCTTGGCGGAAAAATGAGGATCGAATCCAGTCCAATGCAGGGCACAAAAATTTTTATTGAGGCTCCTTGCAAGGGAAACAATATTGGCCAATAAGAAAAAAATCTTGATTATTGACGACCATCCCCTTTTCAGGGAAGGCCTCAAATCCCTTATAGCGCGTAACCCCGGATTCGAAGTAGTCGGGGAGGCCGGAAACGGGCGAAAAGGGCTGCGGATGGCCAAGGAACTCGCGCCGGACCTGGTGGTGATGGACATATCCCTGCCGGATAAAAGCGGCATTGACCTCACCCGCGACATACGAAGCCATCTCTCAGAAACTCGTGTCATAATTGTTAGTATGCACTCCAAAATCGATCATATCAGTGAGGCATTTCGGGCAGGGGCAACGGGGTATGTGGTGAAGGAATCGGCTACTGAGAGGCTTATACAGGGGCTTGAGGCCGTATCAAGAGGCGAGTATTACCTGGACAGCTCTCTCTCCAATAAGGTCGTGAAAAAGCTTATGGAATTTCCCGAAAAGGAGGCAAAGATTACGGATACAAGGTATGAGGCCCTGACCCCCCGCGAGCAACAAGTTACGCGTTTGCTGGCCAAGGGGATTTCCATCAAAGAAATTGCGGAAAGGCTTTTCATCAGCCCCAAAACCGTTGAGAACCATCGGACCAACATTATGAGCAAGCTCGAACTTCACAGCGCCATAGAGTTGATTCGTTATGCAGCCAGGCTCGGCCTGATTGATGTGGATCTCTGGAAGGGTTGATACGGGATAAATTCCCATCTCATAGGTATTCCCCCTATAGAAATGAGTTCTTTCTCCTATGGCTAATTAAATTAAATAGCAATAGAAGTTATAATACAGTGTTACAAGGTTGACTAAGTACTCAGCTTTAGGGAATTATGATTGCGTCCGCGGGGCGGAGGTGTCGTGAAAGAGGCAACATTTTTACAATTACCCGGGCGACCGATAATCCTTGCTTGAGGCTTTTTCATGGGGAGAAGGCATGAAGAGGAGGAGGAACGACGTGGAAAAGGTAGTGATTGTCTCTAAACAGAAGGATTGTGATCAAGGCTTGATAGCATTTATCAATACGCTTTTCCCTGAATGCGAGATCAGTATAGTTTTCTCTGATATGGAAGGTACTGATGCGTATCCAGACGAATCCTTGTCAGAATTAGCTCTGACTGATGCAAAAGGAGGGACCATGTCAGACATTTTGATCATGCATGACCAGCCAAATATGCATGAGCTACTTTCCCGGAAACTGGCAGGTGCGGTAAAACCGTTATGAGTGGGGGGGGGGTAATGCAGGATCGGCCAAGGGATAGCTAAAATCAGAATAGTTTACCGGAAAGGAGACCGCATCATGGCAAATAATTTTCAGATCTTTGTTCACAGAGACGGTGGAAGCCTGCATCTGAAATTAGTTGACGATTTCGATAGGAACTCAGTACACAAATTACTGTGTGCCCTAAAGAGGAATTGTCATGGCATCTCAAGGGTTTATATACATACTAGGTGTTTAAAAAAAATATTTCCTTTTGAACGGAATGTACTCCATAAAAAGCTCAATATTATGAAGAGCAAATCCATATCAGTTGTATTTACAGGAGAAAATGCTTCCAATTTAGCCCCGGAGGAAAACTACTTATTTCAATCTATTTGGGCCTGATTTCCCTGACACTTACCTGCTATCCGATTGAACTTAACTTAAGGGGAAAAAATGAAAAAATACATTGTAATTATAGTATGTCTGATTGGTTTGCTTTTTAGTTTACAATCACAAGCAATTCTAACAGCACTAGTCCCCGAACCAGCCACCATGCTTCTTCTCGGTTCAGGGTTAGTTGGTCTTGCAGGGTTTAGCAGGAAGAAAATTTCAAGAAACAATTCAAATTGCGGTTAAAGACATCAAAACATCAAATTAGCGCCCTTCAGGCGAGCTGTTGAGCTTATCAGCTAAGAGCTACGAACCATTATTGCAGACCGAACTATTACTATTTAAACAAATTTTCTGAAAAGAAAATCGCATTCCTTTGGGGAAAGATCAAACCGTAGTTCTGCCTCGTGTATGATTTCCTTACGGCTTTTTTCAGGATACTCCTTGGTGATCTCGGATATCCACTTTACAGCATTTCGGATGCTCTCACCTTCGGGTAACAACTGATCTGTGCTCATTCTTGATTCCTCCTGATATATGTTCTAACCCAATCACCCTGTCCTCAAGGCCTCGGATGGATTGACCCTGGCTGCCTGTCTGGCTGGATATATGGTGGCAAAAAAACATATTAAAATGGCAGAGATCGAAATTATGGCCACGTCGCTTGGGTGGAGCAGTATAGGAAGTGTGTCGGTGTAATACACTTCACTTGGTATCTTAATGAACTTGTAGCGGCTCAGGAGGGAACAGAGACCTACTCCGCCTAAGACGCCGAGCACTGTTCCTGTCAATCCTACAAGCAATCCATTATAAATAAAAATCCGTAAAATACTATTATCCATTGCGCCTAGTGTCTTAAGTATTGCTATATCCTGATTCTTTTCCATGACCATCATGATAAGGGTACTCACAATGTTAAAGGCAGCCACTATGACAATCAGGGTAAGAATGATAAACATGGCAAATTTTTCCAGCTTCAGGGCTGAAAAAAGATTACGGCTCATCTGTTGCCAGTCCATTGTCCAGAACGGAAATCCAAGTTTTTTTTGTATGGCTGTTGTAAGGCCGTTCGTGGCATAAATATCCGAAACCTTTATCTCCAGGCCATGGACTTTATCACCCAAACCAAGAAGCCGTTGGGCCGCCTTAATGGGAATAAAGGCAAGGGAGGCATCGTACTCATACATGCCGGTCGTGTTTACACCTGTCACCTGGAAGGTACGTATCCTGGGGAGCATTCCCACAGGTGTAATAGTCCCGCTGGGCAGCACGACCTGGATTGGTTGCCCGACAATAACGCCAAGGTTGCGGGCAAGTTCTTTGCCCAAAAGTATTGGCGGAATTCCGCTGCCATTATAATTCTCAAATGCCCCAAGTCCCTCTCCACTGATGATCTCCCCCACGCTGAAGACTTCTGCCACAGAACCCGGCTCTATCCCGCGGATGGCTGCTCCACTGACAGCTCTACCCGAACTCAAAAGGGCCTGGACATAGACAAGGGGGGTCGCAGCCGTCACTGTGATATTCCCATCCTTTCCTCTTATCATATTCAAGAGGCCATTCAAATGGTCATTACGAGGAATAGTAACTTCGAGCACCTTTTGCCGCACTGACTCCATGTTACCAAAGGCACCTTCATAGTTTTTGACCAGAATATGTGAATTTATGCCAAGTATCTTGGTGCGGAGGTGGTTTTCAAAGCCGGTCATGACCGCGATTACGACGATCAGGGCCATTACGCCCACTGTTACCCCTGCAATGGATATGAAGGTAATAAGGGAAATGAAGGCCTGTTTGCGTTTTGCCCTGAGATAACGCCGGGCAATAAACCATTCGAAATTCATCCTGAAACTCGACCCTCCGGACGCAACTGCGGGAACAGGATAACATCGCGGATAGAAGGGGAATCAGTAAAGAGCATTACCACGCGATCCACACCTATACCCTCACCGGCAGCAGGCGGCATACCTACTTCCAAGGCCCTGATAAAGTCTTCATCCAGCTCGGGCGGCACCTCATCATCATCTCCCCTGCCGGCTATCTGCTCTTCAAAGCGCTGACGCTGTTTCCTTGGGTCATTGAGTTCTGAGAACGCGTTCGCGATCTCGCGGCCGCCAATGAAAAGTTCGAATCTGTCTGTAACCTCAGGATTTTCTTGATTCTCCCGGGCCAGGGGTGAGACATCAATGGGATAATGGCTTATAAAGGTCGGCTGAATGAGCTTGGGCTCTACCAGTAAATCAAAGAGTTTTGTCCATAACTTGCCTGTTTTTTCATTGCCCTTCAGAGGAGCACCAAGGGCCTTTAACCTTTCCACAAGGCCCTTTCTGTTTTCAAGATCCTTTTTTGAAACCTGCCCAATCTCTATTAATGCCTCTTCAAGGGTCATCCGGCGCCAGGGTGGCGTGAGATTCATCGTGCAACCCTGATAGGAAAAGACCGTTTTGCCCTTTATTTCTTCAGCTATCCGGGAAAAGAGTTTCTCTGTCCGCATCATCAGGTCTTTATAAGTGACATAGGCCTCATAGAACTCCAACATGGTAAATTCCGGATTATGCTGTATCGAAATTCCTTCGTTCCTGAAGTTCCGGCCAAGCTCAAATACCTTGTCAAAGCCACCCACAAGAAGCCGCTTCAGATACAGTTCCGGAGCTATCCGCAGGTAAAGGTCCATACCAAGGGCATTGTGATGGGTTGTAAAGGGACGGGCGGTTGCGCCGCCAACGATGGACTGCATCATCGGGGTCTCAACCTCCAGGAAACCATGGGAAGTAAAGTACTCACGTAATATCTGCACAAGACGTGACCGGGTCCTGAAAACCTCTCTTACCTCCTGATTCATGATAAGATCGACGTATCGCTGGCGATATCTGATCTCCTTGTCTTTTATTCCGTGATATTTTTCAGGAAGGGGCTTCAAGGACTTGGTTGCCAGGCCGATAGTTTCAGCCGATACTGTCAATTCGCCGACACGGGTCCTGAAAAGCCTGCCTTTAACCTCAATCAGGTCACCGATGTCGAATTTTTTGAACAGGCTGTACGCTTCGGTCCCAACCATGTCCCTTCTCACATGGACCTGCAGTTGACCGGAGCTGTCCTGCAGATGTAAAAAGGCGGCCTTTCCAAAACGGCGCAAACTCATTATGCGGCCGGCCAATCTGAAGCTGTCCGGCACCTTTTCCAGGGCCTCTGCATCATATGAATCATACAACCTGTGTATTGTCGCCGTACTTTCAGGCGTCTTTACGTCGTTAGGATAAAGAGATATATTATCTTTTTCAAGTTGCTCCGCTTTTTCGCGGCGCTGCTTAATAACTAAGCTTTCGTCACTCAAGTTGTCCACTCCTTATTGGGGAATGCCATGATTATACTCGTGGTAAAAAACATGACAAGAAATCCCAAATTATGACCGTTGGATAATTCAGTCGCTGACAAGCAATCATTCATAGTTTACTCTATATATACCGTCAAGTGAATCAAGGGGTCTTGCTCCATGAATATACGTTTAGCCCTGTGCATAGCCTATGCAGGAGTCATTTTCGGGATATCTTCCGTCCCGGGGAATCGACTTCCCAGCATATCGGTCAGTGACTATTTTATCCATTTTTTAGAGTATGTTGCATTAGGTTCATTGCTCATGTGGTGGCGGTTGCACAACTCTGCAGTATCTATAGCAGGGGCACTGTGTCAGGCCATTTTTCTTGGATCATTATACGGCCTTGCCGACGAACTTCATCAATATTTTGTGCCAAATAGATGTGCTGATCCGTTTGACTGGGTGGCGGATACCATGGGTTCTGCCATAGGTGCAATTACAGTATTGGCTTTATTCTTAGTTTTCTCAAAACGGTCTGGTCCTCGGGAAGGCGTGAGGGATTAAAATTCGAGACGATTTAGTTGCTTATGAATAAAGAAATTGTTCATATCATGAACGATATTTCCTCCTGGCTCCGTTATCAGAAGCAACTGGGGGTTGAGATTATTCCCAAGGGCTCTGAATTATCCGCCTTTCCGGATAATCGTGTCAAAAGTAAGGCATCTCTGCAAGGACTGACTTCCACCCGGGAATATAGGAATGAGATTCCTGCATCAACTGACCTTGACGAGCTTCGCAGGATGGTTGAGAATTGTAACAGGTGTGAGCTGCATAAAAAGCGGCAAAATATAGTCTTCGGAGAAGGACCTGAAAATGCAAAGCTGGTGCTGGTAGGAGAGGCCCCGGGCAGGGAAGAAGACATGCAGGGTCGGCCGTTTGTAGGCCCTTCAGGAGAACTCCTTACAGATATGCTAAATGCTGTAAATATTTCCAGAAAGGATGTCTTTATCACCAGTGTAATCAAGTGTCGTCCCCCGCATAACCGCACACCCGGGCACGAAGAAATTGCTGCATGCTCTTCCTTCTTAAGACACCAGTTGAGGCTCATTGATCCGCCCTTGATACTTGCTTTGGGATTGGTCGCTGCCCAGACCCTCCTTAAAGAAAAAACCCCATTGAAATCTCTTCGTGGCCGCTTCCATCAGTTGGGAAATGCCAGGGTCATGCCAATTTATCATCCGGCATATCTGCTGAGATCAAAAGGAAGCCGGCAAATGGACCTTAAACGTGTGGCCTGGCATGACCTTCAAATACTGGAAAAAGAGTATGCTAAATATCGCTAAAAGCCAAATGCAAAAGGATAGAGAACAAATCCAACCTGATACCCATTTTCTAAAAGTGGTTCTGTTGCTTTTTATTACGCTATTTTTGTTTGTGTTAGCTCCTTCCTTGTGGGGGGATGATCAGAAAGACAAGCCGCGGAATACAACAGACCATTCCAGGATATATCTCGTCAAATTAAAAGGAAGCATAAATCCCGGTGCAGCGGAGTTTTTGAAGAGGGCGCTTAGAGAGGCGGACAGGGGCCATGCCACCTGCCTGGTGATTGAGCTTGATACTCCGGGCGGCCTTGTATCTACCCTGAGGGATATGGTCCAGGAAGTGATGGCATCACCGATTCCAACAGTTGTTTATGTAACGCCCTCCGGGGCACAGGCCGCATCTGCCGGCGCTATACTCACCATTGCCGCCCATGTTGCCGCCATGGCGCCCGGCACCAATATCGGGGCGGCTCACCCGGTAAATCTGGGCTCCGGCGGGGAAAAAGACGATACTATGAAACAAAAGGCGGAAAACGACCTTGCCGCCATGGCCAGGAGTGTGGCAACGGAGCGTGGGCGAAACGCAGAGTGGGCGGAAAAGGCGGTAAGGGAGAGCGTCTCGGCCTCTGCCAGGGAGGCACTGGAACTGAAAGTAATCGACATCCTGGCTAAAGACCTCAGTGACCTGATTCAACAACTCGATGGCATGACAGTGAGTCTGCCTGGTGGTCCGGTTAAGCTGGTGATAAGTAATCCTGAAATTATTCAGATAAAAGAGAGTTTGAGGGAAAAAATACTCAGGACCATAGCAAATCCAAACATCGCCTATATCCTCATGATGATCGGTATGACAGGGCTCTATTTTGAGTTTGCCCATCCCGGAACCATTTTCCCGGGGACCATAGGGGCCATATGCCTGCTCCTGGGTCTGTTTGCCCTTCAGGCACTCCCTGTAAGTACTGCCGGTCTGCTTCTGTTGCTCCTGGCAGTAGTCCTGTTTGTAATGGAGCTTGTAATTACCAGCCACGGCATACTGGGGGCAGCAGGTCTGGCTGCCCTCCTTCTGGGCTCTATAATGCTCTTCGATACCCCGAAGACCGGAGTCTCTATTGACACTGGTGTCCTCTGGACTACTCTGCTTGGAGTCGGCTCCTTTCTGGCCGCTATTACCTATGTGGCGACCAGGGCCACCCTCTCCAGGCCCATATCCGGGGCAGAAGGTCTTATAGGTGAAAAAGGCCTTGTCCGGAAGACAGTAGGAAAGATGGGTGGAAAGGTCTTTTTGCACGGAGAGCTATGGACCGCTGTAAGCGAGGAGACCATACCAGAGGGTACCGAGGTAAAAGTAATAAATATAGATGGACTTAAATTGCGGGTCTCGAGGACCCATGGAGGCAAGTCATGACAATTTCTCTCGCTTTTCTGCTTTTTCTGATCATCGCTTTTCTGATATCAGCCATTCGCATACTGAACGAGTACGAACGAGGCGTAATCTTCAGGCTGGGTCGTGTCATTAAGACCAAGGGCCCGGGCCTTATAATACTCATTCCTGTAATTGATAAGATGAAGAAAATTGACCTTCGGATCGTTACCCTTGATGTTCCACCACAGGATATCATTACCAGAGATAACGTATCCATAAAGGTGAGTGCAGTGGTCTATTTTCGGGTACTTGACTCAAGAAAGGCGGTAATTGAGGTGGAAAACTTCCTTTTTGCCACTTCCCAACTGGCCCAGACCACCCTCAGGAGTGTCTGCGGACAGGCCGAACTTGACGAACTCCTGGCAGAGAGAGATAAAATTAATGCCCAGATTCAGGAGATACTAGACCTTGACACCGAACCTTGGGGAATCAAAGTCAGCAAGGTGGAAGTGAAAGAGATAGACCTTCCGGACGAGATGAAAAGGGCCATGGCAAAACAGGCCGAGGCCGAGCGGGAGCGCCGGTCAAAGGTCATCAACGCAGAAGGTGAGTTCCAGGCAGCAACAAAGCTGGCCGATGCTGCGAATATCATAAATAAGGCACCCGCGGCCTTGCAGCTCAGGTACCTCCAGACCCTAAGGGAAGTAGCCACGGAAAATAACTCAACCACCCTGTTCCCGATTCCCATTGATCTTTTCACGCCCTTCATGGAAATAGCCGGCAGACTCAAATCCCAGAAAGACGTGAATGAGCCTGTTACGCCTGAAATAGAAGCGGGCAAATGAATAAATTAAGTCTATAAATTGTAACTTCTCAATAAGTCTGGGTAACAGTCAATGGATTCCCGCCTTCGCGGGAATGACGATTGGGTGTGAGCGCCTGTCGTTCCGGCGAAAGCCGGAATCCATTGGATAGTCGCAAAATATGATTTGCCCGGACTTATTGAGAAGTTACTATAAATTAAGTCTATCGGACTGGGCATAGATCACGCAAAAAAGAATTCATCCCCAGGATCGGCAGGTTCCTCACGGGCTGATTTCATACAGACGCCTTGGGAAGATGGATTGAAAAAGTGCTCCCCTTTCCGGGGGTACTCTCAACAGCCACGCGGCCGCCATGGGCCTGGGCGATGTGTTTGACAATGGCAAGGCCAAGTCCCGTACCGCCTATTTGCCTGCTCCTTGCCTTGTCTGCCCGGTAAAACCGCTCAAAGAGACGGGGCAGATGTTCTTTTTCTATTCCGCAGCCTTCGTCACGCACGCTGATAATGATTTGATTTTCCCTTTGAAGGGCCTCTACCCGAACGGTGCCCCCATCGTTACTGTACTTGATGGCGTTATCAATAAGGTTCACAATAGCCTGTTCAAGGAGTGGCGGATCTATTTTTGCGAGCATGTCTTCAGCACAAGACAGCTCAATCCTTATTTTTTTGGCCATAGCGCCGGCCTCGCAGACCTGGATCGCAGTCTCGAGCACGTCCTTTAGCCTGCCCTCATCCAGCACGACTTCTTCTCTTTCAGCCTCCTGCTCAATTCTGGAAAGGCTCAAAAGGTCTTCGATAATGGCCTCGAGGCGATCTACGTGTCTGCCGATGATTCCCAGAAACCGTTCGGCGTCCTCATGATTCTCAACTGCGCCATCCCGGAGAGTCTCCACAAACCCCTTAATGGCTGTAATCGGGGTCTTTATCTCATGGGATACATTGGCAACAAACTCGCGCCGGATCTTTTCAAGTCTTAGAAGGCGTGTCACATCATTCAAAACGATAAGTGCGCCGATTTGCTTTCCTTCTGCATCACGGAGCAACGTGCCGTGCCCGTTAAGAAACCGATCGCTATCAGAAGACAGGATAATTTCCTTTTCAACCGCCTCCTGGCTGGACAATGCATTTTTCACAAATTGCTGAAGGACGGTATTCCTGACCACCTCCTGGATGCTCCGGCCTTGGACTTTGGCAGGATCACATCCGAACATCCCGGCAGCAGCATGGTTCATACTGATTACCCGCTCTTCCATGTCTACGGCAATAACTCCTTCAACCATGCTGGAAAGCACGGCTTTAATCTCGTTTCGCTGCCGCATGACAGTATCAATATGTTCACGAAGCTCAACGGCCATCCGATTCAGCGCGTCGGAAAGTGCCCCGATTTCCTCGGATTCAGCGACAGGTGGTCTGAGCCGGCATTCGCCACGAGCGATGGACTCTGCCCAGATCTTGATCTGCTCAATGGGACGGGTAATGCGGCGAGAGACAAACAGACTGAGCATCGCAGCAAATACAGCTACAACAAGGCATACGAACGCAATCTTGATCTTCATGCTCTTTAAAACCAAATCTATGTCATTCACAGGAACGGATGTGCGAACAACCGCAAGGATGTGGTTTTTCTTCTTAACAGGTATCCCCACATACATCATATCCTTTTCCAGGGTCCGGCTGTACCGTGTAGATGTGCCTGAAGGCCCGTTCAATGCTTCAATGAATTCCGGCCTGTCCACATGATTATCCATTTTTGCAGGGTCCTTCTCAGAATCCCCGACGACCTTACCGGAGGGAAGTATGATGGTAATACGGGTTGCAGCACTCTTGCCGATTTTCTTGCACAACAGGTCAACAGCCTTTTCATCCAGAGGATCAAGATGTTCCAAGACCTGTTTCTCAAAAAAGCGAGCTCGTACTCTGAGATCGGAAGCAGTTTGTTCAAGATAGAAATGCTTCAAAGACTCGGATGCATACCATGTTACAGCTACAAGTGAGATAATAGTGATCAATAGATAGGATGGATAGAGTTGCCAGAGCAACCGTCTTTTTTTCGCCATACCCCTATTCCTTGAATCGGTATCCGACTCCACGAACCGTCTCGATATACTTACCGGCAGGCCCGAGTTTCCTTCGCAGCCCAACGATCTGGACATCCACAGAACGATCAGTGACAGGATAATCCTCACCACGGACAGCCTCGACGATCTGGAAACGGGTAAAGACCCATCCAGGCCTTCTCGCCATATAATTAAGGATGCCGAATTCCGTGAAAGTCAATTGGACAGGCTCACCATTGACGAGCACCTCGTGGCGTCCCGGATCAATTTCGAGATCGTGAATTCGAAGAACCGATGTCTCTTCCATCTGTCCCTTTATCTTTCTTCGAAGAACCGCTCGGACTCTCGCTAACAGTATCCGCGGACTAAAAGGCTTGGTGATGTAATCGTCGGCTCCAAGTTCCAGCCCTGTTACGATATCCGCTTCCTCGCCCTTGGCTGTCAACATTACAATAGGTATGTTTTTGGTGCCGGGATCATTTTTCAGGCGTCTTGTGACTTCCAGACCGTCTATGCCCGGAAGCATAAGATCCAGCACAATAAGGTCAGGGCTTTCCGACCGCACGAGTCTAAATGCCTGCTCACCTGATGCCGCGCAAGGTACCTGATAACCTTCTCGTGAAAGATTGAATTTCAGTAGCTCCAGAATATCTTCTTCATCGTCGACCACGAGGACCTTTTGGTTTGCCATGATATGACCCTTATTGTAAATCTATATGAGCTGAAAATTTAATAGGTAAATATTCAGGTTGAAGGCTGAAGGTTGAAGGCTGAAGGCTGAAGGCTAAAGGATTTCAAGCATTTTGCAACGAACGAACAGAGATGAATCCTCTAAACNNTAATACTGCAATCTCGTCAGCCAACTCAAATGCCCGCTGTTTTGTGTAATCACGCATGCTTTGTCCTTATTAGCCTTCTACCTTCAGTCTATCCACCTGAATAGTTACTATAGGGTTTAGAAGGTAAAAACCAGATCCACTTGGATACGGTCTTCATCCTTTTTTCCATCCTTGCTATCATCCTCACGCTCAGTCAGGAAACCGCTGGCCCTGGCTTGAATATTGTCCATCAGATAATACCTGAGATGCATATAGTGTCCCTTGTTATTAGTTCCTCCGCCGTGAAAGTCCGAGTCAACGAATACAGCCGGAAAGGCGTAATCTTCCAATTCCTGGTAATGGTACTTTGCGTACCAGTCGCCTTTTTTCTTCTTATTGCCCAATGACAGCCCGACAAGCCAACCTGTATCGCGATCATCACTTCCATATGCCTCCAGTTTTGCAGGATCACTGTCTGGGAAAACCGCGCCCTTGTCTATAAGTTCATCGATATCGGCATCTGTATTGACAATATAGTTGGCATAGATAGAAAATGGTACTGGTAGTACGTCTTTTACCTTCAGTTTTGCGGCCAGTTCCCAGCATTCGAATTCATTGAGCAGGTCCCCGTCGCTATCGAAGACCATCTGCTGGCCGTAGGCGTTGTTGTATCCTATAAATTCCGTCTTATCCTTGAGTATGCCGTCCTTCCATTCAAGATCATCCAGGTCCATGAAATTATAATAAGTCACGCCAAAATCAAGCTTCATCGTGTCGGTAGGCTTGATTGCAGTGCCCAATTGAAATGCGAGGAGGGTGGGATCAGTGTTGGTGCTCTTGATCTCCTCGACAAAATACTGCCCCATGTTTGCGAAAAGTCCGAACCTTTCAGTGATATCAAATTTGAGGCTTTCAGATAACCCCTCCGGATTGACATCCGGGTCCCACACGAGCGGCGTTGTGAAAAGGGGATTCTTATGCTTTCCACCTGTGATTTTAAGATAATCCGTGGCCTTCCAGGATGCATAGGCCCTGTCTATCCAAATCTCCTTACCTCTTGCGTGTCCATCGAAACTCTGGTTCGTAGTATTTTGATTACCTGATCCGGAAGCCACCCTGACCCCGACTTCTGTAGTCTCTGTTGTTTTTGCCTTCATACCCAAACGGAGGCGATAGCGTTCACGGTTACGGTTATATTTATCTGTGTCCCCACCAGGTTTCTTTTGATCTATCCACTGGGTATCGTGGCGGAGCCTCAGGTCTCCGTATAAATCTATTTTATCAGCCCACGTTGGGAGCTTGAGCCCGCTGGTCTTGATCTCTTCTTTTGCAGCCTCTGTGGCCACTTCCTTAATTTCGGCTTCTTGCCTGGTGCCTTCTTTCTGCATTTCATTCAAGAGCTGTTGGGCTTCTGAATGAGAAAGGATCCCTTTTTCAACCAGCTTATTGACCAAAATGTCAACTTCCCCAGCCCAAGACCGAGTAATGCCAAATGTTATAAGCAAACTCGTTATGATAAATACAATAAGTGAAATTTTCTTCATATTTTTCCCCATACCTTTCCATTATCTATTGAATACATTATGGGCCTCTCTCCGCTTTGCCTGTAAAATTACAAACTTCACCTCCTCTCGATAAAAATTCTAATCCTTTGATTCCACTATTATGGTTTAGGTTCGTTAAGACTGGATAACTATTAAGTTAGGTTTTGGTTAGGGCTGGGTAAAAAATAAATTGGTAGAATTTGCGCCCGGATTTGCCATAGATTTAGTCGATCTGATTGAGCAAAACCGCAGGCATAGCAGTGTTATGTTGAGGATTTTGCGATTGAGGATCGATTAAAGATGTGGTGAAGATGGGATGCGAAAATGCCAAGTTATTTTTTACCAGGCTCTTAGATTGATGGGGTGGAATAAATTATCACCAACTCATTCTTTGGATTCAAGTTCGACATTTCCGTGCCGAATGATCTCCCCTTGAACCATGTAAACGACCTCTTCGGCAATGTTGGTGGCATGGTCTGCTATGCGCTCAAGGTGGCGGCACATCAAAAGCAGGTTGATCAGATAAGCCACGCGATCAGTATGCTCACGTATGGCCTGTTTTATCACGTCATAGGCCCGGTCTTTCATATCATCTATTGCATCATCCAATTTAAGGACATCCAACGCCAGGACATCGTCCATGTTCACAAGGGCGTCCAGACTCTTCTTGAGCATGGATGCCGTCTTCTCTGCCATCAAAGAATAATTAAAGGGGATATCGAGCCGTTCCCGTTTAGCAATGACTTGTACTCGTTCTGCGATGTTCACTGCCTCATCAGCAACCCTTTCCAGGTCGTTGTTGATCTTGATCACGGCAATAAGAAACCGCAGGTCCACGGCAACTGGCTGGTGCAGTGCAAGAAGCTTCAGGCAATCTTCTTCCACTTCTATCTCGAATTCATCTATTTCGTAATCACTCTTGATGATCTTCTCTGCAAGATTCGCATCTCTTAACTCAAGGGCGCGGATAGCCATTCGGACACGTTCCTCCACCATGGCTCCCAGGGAGAGGATACTCTTTTTCAGCTTCTCTAACTCTTTTTGTAAACGTATGGTCATAACACTTTCCTCGCTTACTATCCGAAACGGCCTGTGATGTAATCTTCTGTCTGTTGGAGCTTAGGTTTTGTAAAAAGTGTTTCAGTATCATCCTTTTCGATAAGCTTTCCCAGATAAAAAAAAGCAGTGACATCTGACACGCGGGCTGCCTGCTGCATGTTGTGCGTAACAATGATGATTGTATATGATTTTTTTAATTGATGGATCAGCTCCTCGATCTTTTGGGTGGCGATTGGATCCAGGGCCGATGCCGGCTCATCCATAAGGACCACTTCAGGCTCAATTGCCAGGGCCCTGGCAATACAGAGACGTTGTTGCTGGCCGCCCGAAAGACCAAGGGCTGAATCATTAATTCTGTCTTTGACTTCATCCCAGATAGCGGCCTGAATGAGGCTCTTTTCAACCTGGCTTGCAATATAGGCCTTATCTTTTATGCCGTTCACTTTCAGGCCGTATGCCACATTTTCAAAAATGGTTTTTG
This sequence comes from Deltaproteobacteria bacterium UBA3076, assembly GCA_002367355.1. GTDB lineage: Bacteria > Desulfobacterota > Dissulfuribacteria > Dissulfuribacterales > UBA3076 > UBA3076. The sequence goes on from DFBQ01000138.1 coordinate 17,883, forward strand.
GAAAAGGATTGGGTTTTTGAAATACCATGCCGACATTGCGACGAAGGGTGACCACATCCACATTTGGATCATTAACGTTCTTATTATCCAGCAGGATCTGCCCTTCCACCCGGCTGATAGGAATCAGATCATTCATCCGGTTCAGGCAACGCAATAGAGTACTTTTGCCACAGCCTGAAGGGCCGATGAAAGCAGTTACCTGATTTGCATAAATGTCCAGGGAGATGTCATGCAGGGCCTTAAAGTCACCGTAATAGAAATCCAAATTTTTTATTTTAATTTTTAAAGAATGTTCCATTATGCATCACATCCGTCTCTGAAGGCGTGCCCGGTAGATAATGGCAATAAGATTCAGGCCAAATACGAGGACAATCAGCACAAGGGCCGTTCCATACTGGAGATGTCGCGTGGCTTCGATCTCTGTTCCTGCCGTGGCCAGTACATAAATGTGATAAGGAAGGGCCATGATTTCATCAAAAACAGAAGTCGGCAGAGAAGGTGTATAGAATACGGCTGCTGTAAACATTATGGGCGCAGTCTCCCCTGCGGCCCGGCTGACCCCCAGGATGGCACCGGTAAGGATACCGGGCAAAGCAGCCGGCAGGACCACCTTATATATGGTTTGCCACTTGGTGGCGCCCAGTCCCAGGGACGCCTCCCGATAGGTGTCCGGAACTGACCTCAGGGCCTCCTCGGAAGCCCCGATAATTACAGGCAAGGTGAGTACTCCCAGCGTCAGGGAACCGGCAAGGATACTCACTCCCATTTTTAACCATACTACAAAGAAGGCAAGACCAAAGAGACCAAAGACCACTGAAGGCACACCGGCAAGGTTGTTGATCCCTATACGGATAGCGCGGAGCAGCCGGCCTGGGCGGGCATACTCATTAAGATAGATGGCAGAGGCCACTCCGATGGGAAGGGCCACCAGGATGGCACCCAGACTCAGGCAGAGTGTACCGACGATACAGGGCAGGATTCCCCCTTCAGTCATTGCTTCCCTGGGCGGTTGCGTAAGGAATGTCCAGTTGATGGCCCGCCACCCTCTTGCCACAAGAAAATAGACAACAACAAGCAATGCGATCCCGTTAATGGCAGCCGAGAGCCTGAAAAGCCCGAAAATTGCGATCTGGATCAGTTTACGACGCCGTAGAAGACTGCTTGATTTATTCATTAGTATAGGTTGAAAGGTTCAGGGTTCAAGAGTTCATAGTTACAAAGTTGCTGCTCCCACCTGCCTGTATTTGTTGGAGATGTGTTCGGATATGAGGTTGAAGAGCAGAGTGAAAGCAAATAATACAACGCCCGTGGCGAACAGGGCATAATAGTGATCGCTCCTGAAAGGGGCCTCTGCCATTTCCGCTGCAATGCTGGCAGGCATGGGCCGGACCGGATCAAATATTGAGGACGGCAACTGGGCCGCTCCACCGGCAATCATCAGTACAACCATGGTCTCGCCAATAGCCCTCGACATACCCAGAATGATGGCGGTCGAGATGCCTGAGAGAGACGCTGGAAGGATTACCCTGGCGATGGTCTCCCATTGGGTAGCTCCCAGGGCCAGAGAGGCCTCTTTAAGTTCCAGGGGTACGCTATAAATGGCATCTTCAGAGATGCTGCAAATGGTCGGGACGGACATAAATGCCAGCATTAGTGACGCATTAAAAAGATTTAAGCCAGTGGGGATATCAAGGATTTCCTGAAGGAAAGGAGCAACTATTACCATGCCGAAGAAACCAATGACAACAGAAGGGAGGGCTGCCAGAAGTTCCACAATAGGCTTAATCCATTCCCGCAGCCGGGCAGAGGCAGACTCTGCAAGATAGAGGGCGGTCATCACCCCCAGCGGAATGGAAATAACAGCGGACATGGCAGTAACAGCCAAGGATGCCACGATCAGCGGGAAAATGCCAAAATCCGGAGGATCGTCAGTCGGGTACCAGTACTGTCCGAACAGAAAATCGTAAACAGAAACCTTGCTGAAGATAGGAAGGCCTTCCCAAAACAGAAAAACGACGATTAAAGTTAATATTGTTATGGAAGTCAGTGCGACAGAGAAAAAAAAGAAGCTGATTGCCCTTTCCCTTCTTTGACGGCCTTTTCCGGTCTGCCTATTTTTTTTCATTCTGTTTTGACCTAAATTGAGCAATTAGCCTTTAGCGGTTAGCTATTAGTTTAATGATTACAGGATGTTTTACTATTACAA